>CACXDC010000171.1 GCA_902766365.1 uncultured Lachnospiraceae bacterium
AGGCCCATGTCTTCAGTTCGTTGACAGACTTGCCATAGCCTGCTCTCTCTTCCGGTGCAAGCTTGCCCATTTCCTTCATCAGTTCACTGATCTTACTCTTCTTACCTTCCAGATAAAGATTTTTAAATTCATACAATTCCTTGGAGTTTTTCATCTCCTTAAGCTCGCCCTCGATCTTTTCCTTCAGGGAAGACAGCTTGTCTGATAATACCTGATCCTGCATACAATTTACCTCTCTTTTTTATTTTACTGAATGTGGTTTGCTTATTTCATATGATCTGCAATAAAAAATCCCCTGTATTCCAATGAATACAAGGGACGAATCAAATCCGCGGTACCACCCAGGTTCCCACCAAAAACGATGGGCTCTCCAATCACGTAACGTGTGACAACGTCCGGATCTACTTATCATGATATGTCTGTTCAATCCGAAAGCTCCGGTGGGAAATTCATCATCTTATCTGAACATAAGGAAGCTTACAGCCGGTGGCCTCCTCTCTCTGGATGAAGATAACTGACTACTGATACACCTTCAACGCCTTATCTCATAAATCTGCTCTTATTGTAGCCGTCACTCTTCTGCTTGTCAAGCCTTATACGGATTTTTCCTTTCTCCGCTTTCCTACAAAGAACTGGAAAGCCGGCTTGAAATACCGGTTCAGAAAAGCCCCTGTCATGACCAGATACATACAGGCATACAGCCACAGCATCAAAACGATGATCGTCGTCAGGCTCCCATAGGCACTGAAGCCGTCAAATTCATCCACATACACGGAAAAGACAAATGTGATCACACTCCATCCAACCGCAGCTACCGCTGCCCCCGGAAGCTGCATCTTAAAACCATATTTGCCGCCCGGTACATAAGTATACATAAGTGCTATAAATAAGGTAAGAATACACCAGGTAAACAGCATTCTGAAATTCATCAGAAGATCAAAGAGGTAAGAGGTCTGCGGTATCTGCCCCTCGATAATGGATACCAGCGTATTTCCAAAAACCATAACGATCAGGGAAATCAGCATCAGGATCAGTGTCAGGATCGTATACAGGCATGCCACGCACCGGAGCAGGATATAATTTCTGGTTTCCTCCACATCATTGATGGCATTCAGTCCCCGCATCAGGGCAAGCATCCCCTTTCCTGCCGACCACAGTGTCACTATGGCAGTTACGGAAATGATCCCGATAGACTTATCATAAACCTCCGTGATCATGCCCGTCAGCAGTGCATCCATATTATCCGGTGCTATCGTTGTCACCACTGTCATCAGGTTTGCTTCTGTCAGCGGAGTGTAGGGGATCAGGGCACAGAGCAGCATCAGCATGGGAATCAGGGACAGGAACAGAAAAAAAGCTGTACTGGCAGCGAACGCACTGATATTCTTTTTTCCCATATGCTTACTGAAATCATAGCCAATAAATATTAATCTTCTGATCACGTTCCTCTACTCCACGCCTGTTTCATACATTTTAACCAGGTCCGCCCCTTCATAGAAAAAGGAAAGGATCTCCTCTTTCTTCCTTCCGGCACGTGCCATATCGGCAGCTCCATTCTGGCTCATCCCGACTCCGTGGCCATATCCACCGCCAAATATAGTATATCCTATCACACTTCCCCTGTTTTTTTCAACAGAAATGATCAGATAAGCACTGGGAAGCAGACTGCCATTCGTTACCGCAGATCCGTCTGCCCGGATCACTTCGCCTCCCTGAGAAAGCACCTGCCGGATCTGATACTCCCCTTTTACTTCATAATTGCCTGTATCTGTTTTCACGGAAAGTACTGTGGCAAGACCGCTCTCAAGCCGCTCAGTCACAGAAATATCATAGATTTCCGTAAATGATTCCTTCATGATCTCTGCCATCTTTGCCGTATCTATCTCCTGCACTTCATACTGCCAGCGATACCAGGCTTCCTCTTTTTCATAATCCCCGGGATGCTCCTCCTGCAGAAAATCACAGAAATCACTTTCTTCACTGAGGTTCTCTTCCTTTCCTTCGCTGCCAGACATATTTTCTTTTCCTGCGCTTCCTGTCAGTCCTTCATCCTCTGTCCCTGTCATCTCTTCTTTGGAAATCCGCCTGGTGTTCAGATAGGGCAGCTCTTCCATGCTTCCAAAAGCCTTTTCATCACTGCCACTTCCACAGGAGGTAGAATTAGAATACGCATGGATCGGTGCACCTTCCCAGAAAAGCATTTCGCCGGCAGTCTCTCCCACTGCCTTTCTTGCATTCCTGCTTTCTTCTATATTGTTATATACCTGATACCGGACACTGTCATCCACGTGTGCTCCTTCCTCCGGGAGCCCGGATTTCAGCAGATACCGGTAGGCATAGGTCCTTGCACAGACAGCCTGAGCCTCAAGTGCCTCTGCCGGATAGGATGATGGCATTTCACTTGGTACTACCGAATAAAGATACTCTTCCAGCAAAAGCTCATTGATCAGCACAAGTCCCTGCTTTTCCTTTACGATCTCCATCCTGCCTCTGTAGGACGGAATACCATATGCTCTCTGCAGGGAAAGTACCTGGATCCTTGATGAGGCTGCCGACGGTTCGATCATAAGCCGGTCTCCCTGAACAAGAGTGCTGTTACTGTCTATCGTTATTTCTTCCCCTGCCGGAACCCTTCTGCTTTGTCTCTCACCATAGCTTCCATAGATAAGGTTCAGTTCACAGTCTGCCTTCAGCTTTATCTCCTCATGGTAAATTCCATCATAAGCCTGATTGCTGACTGCCACCCGTATGTTTTCCATATTCTGATCCTTTACAAGAAGAACCGCACAGATCTTTCCCTTATCCATCACATAATCAGCAAAGTCATATCCGATCTTAAGCTCTGTCCTGTCTGCCTCTTTACAGGAACCATATAGCTGATATACTCTGTAATCTTCTGCAAACGGCAGATACCCCCTGTCCTCCAGTTCAATACCTTCCTCCGCCACTCCAAGGAGAACTCCACCCACTTTTTCATTCTTTATTTTTCTGTCAGAGACCTTTCCCTCTGCAAATGTAAGATCCGCAATCTTTTCCTGAAAGATCTCCTTATTTTCCAGGGGACAGTACATTTCTGTTCCTGCCCACAGGAAATAAAATCCATCCGTGTCATTCTCTGTGATCAGTGCATTTTTCAGAGTAAATGAATCTTTCTTTCTGCCTGTCAGGACAAGGATCCTGTCATCCTCCCCTTCCTTCTTTTCCACATAGGCTTCTGCCACGCAGTACGCCGGTACTTCCCCGTTTTCATACTGATAGATCTTTCCGCTGCTGTCTGTGATGCTGGCATCTTTGCCCTTTCCAAGAAGTTCCAGCGTTTCCCTCACGATCTGATCCTGGATCTGAAAAGCTTCCAGCCTTTTCTGATACCCTTCTATAAAATCCTGGAACAGAAGCAGATCCTCTTCTCTGTATTTCTGCTCCAGTTTCTTTTCCAGATCCTCTTCTGTACTTTCCTTCTCTCTGTACTGATCCCATATGGCTGCCAGTTCTATGTAATCTCCATACGTCAGAAAGCTGTCCTCCCCCTGTATCTGAAGGCTCCAGTTCTCCAGTTCGTTTCTCTGTTTCTCCGTAAGAGCTGCTTTTCTTCCAAACGCCTTGGTAAGACAAACTGCATCCTCCGTCCGTATCTTTTCACCTTCCGGTGCCAGATCTCCTCTTTCCTGTCTGTCTTTCTTTATAAGAATACAGAATATTAACAGCAATAACAGGATCATTCCTGTTTTTGCTGCCAGTTTCCCCCATTTTTTCATGACACGTTTCCTTATTTTTTATCAGGCAATATCCGGCCAGATTTCTTTTCACTTCCTAAAATCCTGTACTGCAGGATTTTTACCCAAAAGAAGAGCAGCCAGCCTGGCTGCTCTTCTTTCGTATCCCCAAAATGCCGGTTCCTGCCTTTTGACTCCTAGCAATGCTAGGTGGGTGACCGCAATCTGCGCTTTTGCCTTCCCTTCCAATCCTCACCGGGCTGGTGAGTGAGGGCTTGACAGCCACCAGATGATATAGGAATCCCGTTTAAAGTATCTGTAGGTTCAAAAATAACAGGAGTTGTCGCACATCTCAGGTTGTTTTTATTATATCCAATCCCGTCTCAAATTACAACTCTAACTTTCTGTCTTTATCACTTTATCTTCTTCCTGACCCCTTACTGGACTACGCCATTACCGCCTCTGGTCCAGATGATATTTTTACTGATCATCTCATCAATATCCATGCCAATGATCTCTGACGCTCTTGCTTTGGCTGCCGCCTCATTTGCGGTTCCCAGGTTCTTATAAATCTCATAGGATGGCTTTTTATTACCTGACAGATCATAAAGTCCAAGATCCAGATGGCTTTCCATCTCGGAGGCCTCATCTGTCTGACGGAACAGCATAAAGGCATCCACATCCGGCAGGGAAGCTGCCTTCAGATATCCGTAGGCAATAGATGCCTCCTGTGCTTCTGAGCCAAAAGCTGACGTATAACCGATCTCTGCAAGAGAAATACTTCTCACTTCTCCGGAAGGGCTTAAGAACTGCTTCTGGTGCATATAATTGATCAGGATATCTATGTTCTGCATGGTAATATACGGTGTGGAAATACTCTCCTTTACCCATACTGCCGGACCATTCCATGCATAAGGATCATACAGCGGTGAATTATAGGGATGATAGGAAAGTCCCCAGTCAATATTTCCTTCCCTGTTCATATAATAATTAAACTGATCCAGGTATCCCTTTGCCAGGAAACTGCCCGGATTGGACTTTCTGCCCCATTCCTGATCAATGGAATTATAAATCCTGACATTGGCATTCTGCGCTTTCAGTTCATTATAAAGGATACGGAATGCCTTTACATAAATATTGACATTCAGATCCATATTTGTAGAATTGGTATACCACCAGGACGTTCTGGCATTGACTTCATTCCCAATGATCCAGTTATCAACCTGCCCTGCTCCCATATGACCGGAATAATGCTGACAAAGAAAAGCACCAATTGCCTTCAGATGCTCGGTTCCTGCTTCTTCCGCTACATTCAGGGCATAGCCGGGACAGTCACCACCGGTTGCCAGCGGATGGATCAGATCCTTACCAAAATCTCCTTCTCCTCCGTTCAGAAGCACCAGTGTCACCTGGATTCCAAACCGGTTCAGGCTCCGGATCGTGGAGTCGTAACGTGAAAGGGCTTCCCCGTTAAAATAAAAGGTCTTTCCATTATAGGAAAAAGCAATTGCATCCGGCTGTCCTTCTTCAGAACAGAGTTCACCAAGATCCATATTGTAAACGATCTGCTGGATGCCAAGATCCTGAAGCTGCCCATCAGAGATCCGGGTCACATCAGGAAGAATCCCCTTGATGCCATGATCATTTCTTGCTGCACTGTAAGCAGCAATGGCTTCCGGATTGGTGATGTAATGCTCATCACTGACCTGTACCATCTGTCCACCACGCTTCACCGCTACCAGAAATTTACGGCTCAGATTGGATTTGTCTGTGTTATAATTCAGTGGAAAACTTACGGAAACGGATCTTCCTGCTGAAGCTTTGGCTACAGCCTGCCCCTTCGTACCATCCTGCCAGACTTCATCCGCATAAATATAATAATTGCCGTCATCCCCGGAAGGAACACTTCCTGCCGAAAGCTGGCAGACCACCTGATCCCCGCTGATCACACAGGAGGTAATTGACACCGGTCTTCCTTCCGCCGATACCTCCATAGGTTTTACAAAGAATACAAAACCTGTCAACAGAACTGCTGCGATCCCTGTCAGGATTTTGCCAAAATGATAGTTGCTTTTTTTGTTTTTCACCTGTTTTCCCCACTTTTTCTTTTGTTTTTTATTCTTTATCATTATAAACGGTAACTGCTGTATTTGGCAACATGTACTTGCCCTTTCTGTGACAACCTTTCTTTGACAACAGGCACCTGCTCTTTAACTTTCACTGTCATTTTTTATCTGTAGGATTTTTCTTCTGCAAATTGTTAAAAAATTATAAATTGAAAATTTTTACTTGTTTCCGTTCTTTTCACATGATAACATAGCTTATATGAACTTTTTTCTGACATATTCTGATACATGTCAATATTCATTCACAATTGTAACTGTCCTGATCATCGCAGAAAGGAGACTATCCATGGATCATAATATATACTCTGAAATTACACCCGATATCGTCCGTTTATCTTCACTTGCCCAGAATGCTGACGTGATAGATACCGAACTTTTTACCAGATACAACGTCAAACGTGGTCTGCGTGATCTGAATGGAAAAGGTGTTCTTGCCGGACTGACCAATATTTCCGATGTCCGTGCCAAGGAAATCATAAACGGAGAAGAGGTTCCTGCTCATGGACAGCTCTTCTATCGCGGCTATAACGTAAAGGATCTGGTAAGCGGCTTTACCTCTGATAACCGGTTTGGCTTTGAAGAGATCACTTATCTGCTTCTTTTCTCCAAACTGCCGGATGCGGAAGAACTTGCTTCCTTCCGTAAGCTCCTCGCCTTCTACCGCACTCTGCCTACCAGCTTTGTACGTGATATCATCATGAAGGCTCCAAGTAAGGACATGATGAACACACTGGCAAGAAGCGTTCTGACTCTGTATTCCTATGATGACAGAGCAGATGACGTTTCCCTTCCCAATGTGCTGCGCCAGTGTCTGCAGCTCATCAGCCTGTTTCCCCTGTTATCCATTTATGGTTATCAGGCATACTGCCACTATCATGATGGCAAAAGCCTTTTCATCCATCAGCCGGATCCAAGTCTTTCTGCTGCGGAAAATATCCTGCATATCTTAAGACCGGACAGCTCCTATACTCCACTGGAAGCCAAGCTGCTTGATATCGCGCTTGTACTCCATATGGAACATGGCGGAGGAAATAACTCCACCTTTACAACCCATGTTGTAACTTCCTCCCTGACCGATACCTACTCCGTTATCGCGGCGGCTATTGGCTCCCTGAAAGGTCCAAGGCATGGTGGTGCCAATATCAAGGTAGTACAGATGTTTGAGGACATGAAACAGTCTGTTTCCGACTGGACCGATGAGGATGAGGTGGCAAACTACTTAAAGAGCCTCCTTCATAAGGAAGCTTTCGATCATGCCGGCCTGATCTATGGTGTTGGTCATGCGATCTATTCCAAATCAGACCCAAGAGCTGTGATCCTCAAATCCTTCGTAGAGAAGCTTTCCGAGGAAAAAGGTCTTCAGAAAGAATTTGCACTCTACTCCATGGTAGAACGTCTTGCGCCCGAAGTGATCGCCAGAGAACGCAAGATGTACAAAGGTGTCAGCATCAACGTGGACTTCTATTCCGGTTTCGTTTACAATATGCTTTCTCTTCCACTGGAGCTTTACACTCCCAT
>CACXDC010000172.1 GCA_902766365.1 uncultured Lachnospiraceae bacterium
ATGGTGAAAATGATGGAAAAGATTTTGAACTTCATATTGCGGGGAACTGCGGGCTGCCTGCTTTTTTATCTGGGGAATCAGGTGCTTGGCGGCATCATGGAAGGGATCCATGTGGGATATAATCTGATCACATTTTCGGTGGCAGGGTTCCTTGGGATCCCGGGGGTACTGGCACTGTATGGGGTGCAGTTTTATATGATGCTGTGAATGTGGATGATGCAGTATGGAAGCCAGTAATAAGAAAAAGATGCCTTTTTACAGAAATGAAAAGTTTTCCAACAACGTATCTTGAAAAAGTATCACCTTGGTGATACTTTATATATAAAGAGACAGGGAGGCAGAAAAAGTGGACAAACAGATTATCATATATCACGGTTCGGAAAAAATCATAGAACAGCCAGTATTTGGTAAAGGTAAAATAAATAATGATTTTGGCCTTGGTTTTTACTGTACGACCAGTGAAGCTCTTGCAAAGGAGTGGGCAGTGTCTTCTCTCAGGGATGGATTTTCCAATCGGTATACATTGGATACAGAGTATCTGAACGTCCTGAATCTGAACAGCTCTGCGTATACAATACTTAACTGGATCGCAGTTCTGGTGGAACACCGTGTATTTTCCATCAAAACACCAGTAGCAAGAAGAGCCAGGCAATATCTGATTGAAAATTTCAGCGTAAATGTGAATGCATTTGATCTTATCACCGGGTATCGTGCAGATGATTCTTACTTTGATTATGCAGAGTCTTTTTTGAACAATGGTATTTCAGTAGAACAGCTGGCACGGGCAATGCAGCTTGGAAAACTGGGTGAGCAGATTGTTGTCAAATCGAAGTTTGCATTTTCAAAGCTTACTTTTGAAGGCTTCGATGTGGCACAGAAAGATCAGTATTATGTTCTTCGCAAAGCCAGAGATGATGAAGCAAATCAGCTTTATTTTCGTATGCTTGAAGAAGAGAATGATGGGCTTTATATTCAGGATATTATGAGGGGAGGCATTCAGAACGATGATCCACGCATACCAAGAAATTTATCTGAATAATGCACAGGCGGCACTTGGGGATGCTTTTGATTATACAGTCAATACCTGTGGAATTCCCGGTGATGATTTCGTAAAGCTTTTTGTGGCAAGTTCTGTAAGCAAGCGTATGGAAAATGGGGAACCGGCCTGTGTTGCGGGGCAAAGCGGGATAGAGCTGGCCATGGAAATTCTTGCAGAAACCAGAGAACAGGAACTGAAAATAAGGCGGCAGGAGCAGTATGGACGGTCGCCGGAATACTGGATTGGCTGGGCGGTTGCTTATTATCAATGGTATTCCGGAAGGAAATACAGTGAAATTTTTAAAGTTTTATCCTTTGAAAATCTCAGAAAAATGTACAGTACACTTCATGAAGCGGATATCACCAAATTTGCAGATATTGCAGACAGGCAAATGCGGGAATATTTCTCTGAAATCAATTTAAAACGTATCCGCACAGCGTATGGCTGCACCCAGGCAGAGCTGGCAGAATCTTCCGGGGTCAGTCTCCGCTCGATCCAGATGTATGAGCAGAGAAACAAGAATATCAACAAGGCAAGTGCTGATACGTTATACCGGATGGCAAAGGTTCTGGGGTGCACCATGGAAGATCTGATTGAAAAATAATGATAAGAAAACAGTCCTGATTGACCGGATAAAGCAGTTATTTGGTAAAAATTACAACACTAGAATCGTCAGTGTTTATCAGGCTTTTTTGAATACCGCTGCTTTAAACGGCGGTATTTTTTGTAAGTATGTACCAAAGTTCGTATTTTTTTGAAAGACCTCTTTACAAACGAAATTCTATTCTATATAATTCGACCTATAAACAAACAGCAGTTGTTTATTTTCTAGAATCAAAACGATCAACAGAGTCATTTTCCGGAAGATCACAGGAAAGTTTCTTTCCAGCATTCAACAAATGTTTCAAATGTAACTTGATAATCACACAGGGAGTATCACAGAAAGGGGTAATGTATACCATTGAACAGAAGAATCCTTGCGATTCTTGATAGTGAGGAAAACTATGCCTATCGTCTTATGGACTTTATCACGACCAAGGGGAATGTTCCTTTTGAAGTCCATGTCTTTACACGGGATGACAAATTCTATTCTTTTCTGGAAAAAGAGAAAGTAGAATGCTTGCTCGTATCAGAGAACGCATATCAAAAGAAAGTCGAAGCTCTGGAAATTCCACATATTATCATTCTGAGCGAAAACGGAACCAATTTAAATCAGGCACTTTACCATGTAAATAAATATCAGTCCTGCGACAGGGTGCTCCGGGAGGTCATGGAGCAGTATTCAGGGGGAAGCACTGAAGAAATTGCGGTAACCGCCTGCCGCAGAGGGAAAATGAAGATCATAGGGATCTATACGCCGGTAGGACGCTGCCTGCAGACGACATTTTCACTGACACTGGGACAGATGCTGGCCCGGAAATATAAGACACTTTATCTCAATTTTGAAGCTTATTCAGGCCTTGGAAAAATGCTGAACCGGGAATTTAAAGGGGATCTTTCCGATCTGACCTATTACTTCAGCTGCGCCAGGGAAAAGCTGTTTTACCAGCTGAAAAGCCTGACAGAAACAGTGGGAGGACTGGATTTTATTCCACCGGCAGATGTATATCAGAGCCTGTCGGGGATCCGGGGGACTGACTGGATCGATCTGTTTCAGGAGATTGAAAAGATCACAGATTATGAATATCTGATCCTGGACCTGTCAGACTGTCTGATGGATCTGTGGGAAGTATTGAAAAACTGCGATCTGATCTACACCATCGTAAGAGAGGATGCGCTGGCAGAAGCGAAAACAAGTCAGTATGAAATGGCACTGGAAACGATGAAATATAAGGAGATCACAGGAAAAACAAGGAAATGGATGCTGCCATTGTTCCGCAAGCTGCCTCTGCATTTCGGAGAGCTGACATATGGAGATCTTGCAGCCTATATCAGGAAGGAAGTTTTTCCGGAGCTTCTCGAAAAGGAGGAACATGAGGACTGACGAGCTGATGCTTGTAGAGGAAGAGATCATAAACCGGATGGACCTGACACAGGATCTGAAGGAAGAAGAGGTCTGTGACCTGATCGATACGGAGATCCTGAGAGAGGGGAAGAGGAGACATCTGGAGCTTTCCTCCATGACGATCCTTCGGAAAAATATTTATCATGCGATCCGGGAACTGGGTAAACTGCAGGAACTTCTGGAGGATCCTGGGATCACGGAGATCATGGTCAATGGGACAGAGCCTGTTTTCATTGAAAAAGGAGGGAAATTATCACAGATCCCGGTACGTTTTGAAACGGAGGAAAAGCTTTGCCATGTGATACAGCAGATCGCAGCTGGATGTAACCGTACAGTAAATGAAGCAAGGCCCATCATGGACGGGCGGCTTAAAGATGGCTCGAGAGTCAATGTCGTACTGCCTCCGGTGGCATTAAATGGCCCGGTGCTTACCATAAGGCGTTTTCCTGAGAAACCAATGACCATGGAACAGCTGATCCGTTTTTCCTCGATCAGCCGGGAAGCAGCGGAGTTCCTTTCATCACTTGTTAAGGCCGGATATAACATTCTGGTAAGCGGCGGTACTGGGAGTGGCAAAACATCAATGCTCAATAGTCTGTCGTCGTTTATTCCGGCAGAAGAAAGAGTGATCACGATTGAAGATTCCGCAGAGCTGCAGCTTCAGGGACTGCCTGATCTGGTAAGGATGGAAACGAGGACGGCCAGTGTGGAGGGCTGTCAGGAGATCACGATCCGGGATCTGATCCGGACATCTTTGAGGATGCGACCAACACGTCTGATTGTTGGTGAAGTGAGAGGGAAAGAAGCGATCGATATGCTGCAGAGCGTGAATGTAGGACACTGCGGAATGACGACAATACATGCCAACAGCATCAGGGATGTGGTCAGCAGACTGGAGACACTGGTACTGATGGGAATGGAGATCCCTCTCCCGGCGATCCGGCGGCAGATCAGTGCTGGATTCGATCTGATGGTACATCTGGGAAGGCTGCGTGATGGGACAAGGCGGGTACTGGAGATTGCGGAGCCGCTTCCCTTTACGGAGGGAGAGATACAGTTCCGGAGCCTTTACCGGTTCCGGGAGACAGCGGAAAGAGAGGGAAGGATCATTGGTGAACTGGAAAAGGTGGGTGAGCTTATGCAGAAAGAAAAACTCCGGTCGGCCGGAATACGCTGCTGACAGCTTTTACAGGATTTCGGTAAAGGAACACTGGATCCTGGCAGGGAAAAGTGCGGCAGCAGTGGTATTGCTTACATTCTGTTTTTACCGGAGGGCAGGAGCAGTTCTCTTTCTGTTACCAGTCGGGGTTATGTATTACAGGCGTGAGAGGGGGCTTTTGCTTGGGAAAAAGAAGGATGCCCTGCTACAGCAGTTTAAGGAATTGCTACAGCTTACGGTAGCTTCCCTGAAAGCTGGTTATTCTGTGGAAAATGCTTTTTTAAAGGGAAGAGAGGATATGACAGAACTTTTCGGAGAAGAGAGTGGGATCTGCAGGATACTGGGGCTTTTAAAGAGGGGACTGCAGAATAACAGAAGTCTTTCCGGAATGTGGCAGGAAATCGGAAGAACCTGTCAGATAGAGGAGATCTCCGATTTTGCAGAGGTGTTTTCTGTAGCAAAAGAAAGCGGCGGCAATATGGTGTCTGTCATGGAACAGGTCTGCAGTGTGATCGAAGGCAGGGCGGAAACAAAGAAAGAAATTGCGGTAATGCTGAGTGCCAGGATCCTGGAACAGAAAATTATGGATGGGATGCCATTTCTCATCATTCTGTATATTACAGTTACTTCTCCTGGTTACTTTGATGCCTGCTACAGCTCTCCTGCAGGGAATGTTCTGATGACAGGTTGTCTTTTTCTTTACCTGTTTGCGTATTATCTGAGCTGTCATCTGGTGGAGGTGGAAGTATAGAGTATGGATAAACAGAGGCTGTTTCTTTTTTCACAGTTATTTCCGGGAGAAAAGCCAGAACAGAAATATGGGGCATTTTACCGCAGGAAACAAAGGGTGCTTATTCTGGCAGGAGTCCTTGGAGCCTTGCTTGTTCTTATACTCTGTATCCACAAAGCCGGAGAAAAGAAGCTGTCGGAAGAAGGAACACTGCAGAGAAAGGAATGGAATGAAGGTACCTATGAGGTTATCCTGCGGGGGAGCAGTGAGCATGGAGAGGAACGGATTCCTTTTACCATTACTGAGAGAAAGCTGACGCAGGAAGAACTGGAAGATATGAGAAAAGAAGCGGCAGAAAGATTGTCAGCAGAGATCCTGAATGGAAATGAAAGCCTTACAGTGATTACCCACAATCTGCAGCTTCCGGGGAACCTGAGCGGTCTGCCCTTTCAGATCTCATGGGAGAGCAGTGATGCTCAAATTATAAACAGCCGGGGTGAAATTACGGCAGAAGAAATTCCGGAAGAGGGGATACAGGTCAGCCTTTTTCCGAAGCTTGTCTATGATGAGACTACTTATATAGAAGAAATACCATTGCGGATATATCCGGAGAGCATGACAGAGGAAGAGATTTACCGGAAGGAACTGCAGGAATTGCTTCTTAAGACGGATGAAAAAGATCTGGAAGAAAAGGAGGTTCGTCTACCGGGAGAAATGAATGGCCAGCCGATCACCTGGAAAGAGGAATCGAAAAAGACAGTGTTTATGATAATTCCTTTTTGGGTCATGGGGATGATCCTGCTGTCATTTTCACTGGACAGACAGCTTTATGAAAAGGAAAGAAAAAGAGAAGAAGAGATCAGAAGGACGTATCCACAATTTGTGTCAAAGCTGCAGCTTCTGATCGGAGCGGGCATGACACCAAGAAATGCCTTTGTGAGGATTGGGATAGAGTATGAGAGAATCCGCAAGGAAGGCGGGAAAAAGCAGTATCTCTATGAGGAAGTAGTGCTGGCCGGCTTTGCCTTTCAGAATGGAAAACCGGAAACGGAAGTTTACAGGAGCTTTGGAAGAAGATGTAAGGAAAGAGAGTGTAGCAGACTTTCATTTATTCTGGCAGCCAACCTGAGACAGGGAAATGAAAAGCTGCTGACCCTTCTTACGGAGGAAACGGAGATGGCGCTTTCCGAGCAGAGGTACCGGGCAAGAAAATGCGGAGAGGAAGCAGGAACGAAGCTGTTATTTCCTATGCTGCTCATGCTTCTGGTGGTCATGTTCCTGATCCTGCTCCCGGCAATGGGAAGTTTCAGGACGGGATGATGCCAATGAGGAAATGAGCAGTTTAAGAAGCCGGAAAAGAACTCTCAGATATGTGTCTGAACAGAATGTGAAAAATAATGGAAATGTTTTGACGGAATTGAATGAAAGAAAATCAGACGGGAGTTAAGAAAGCAAAAATTATTATGGGAGGAAAATATGAAGAGAAGAGTAATAGCAGAGGTATATGAGAAAAATGTATCAGGCAGCAGGACTGTCAGAAAACAGGGAATAAGTGACAAGCCAGGAGGCAGGATTAGCAGCAGGATCAATAACAGGGGAATGGGAACGGTGGAAATGATCCTGATCATTGTGGTGCTGATCGGTCTTGTGCTGATTTTTAAAACACAGATCATGGAGCTGACGGAAACTATCTTTCAGAAGATTGCGGCAGACAGTTCTGCAATTCTGGCATGATGAAGGGCTATCTGACAGTGTTTCTGTCCCTTTCCCTGTCGATTCTTTCCGGGGTGATCCTTACACTGACAACCCTTGCCATCAGAAACGGACAGCGGCTCAGGATGGAATGTATAACAGATGTCAGCATGAATTCCACATTGGCTGAATTTGAGAAGACGCTGCATGACAGATATGGTCTTTTCTATGTGGATCTTTCTTATCAGGAGGCACAGCCTTCTTTGCAGAATATGGAACGGCGGCTGCAGTATTATCTTTCAGAAAATGTGGCACTGTTTCAGAACAGTGATCTGTGGGGGAATCTTGTGTTGAAGAAGGTAGTTGTCAGTGATGTGCGGACAGCTTCTGATGATCAGGGAGAATCCATGAAAAGTCAGGCAGTACAGTATGCAGAGGACTGTGACATCCACAGAGAGGAGACAGAAATGCTTTTAAATGGTGACAGTATCAGTATTTCAGGAAGCATGAACGAGGATGTCATGGGTACCTGGAGTGCCCTGATGGAAATGATTGCCGGGATGGAACTTCCGGTAATGCAGAATGAACAGGGAGAGTGGGAAGAAGTACCCCTGTCAAATCCGGCAGACCTGGCCTATGGACTTTCGGGGAGCGATGTGCTGTTTCTGGTCGGTGCACCTACAGACCGTATTCCGGTAGGGAAGATCCGGAAGGAAGATTATCTGTCAGGACGGGATAGCAGTGACAGAATGACAGAGCAGCAAAGACCGGACCTGTTCCAGCATACAGGTACAGGGGAAAGCAGATGGTGTCAGGGACAGGCTCAGACGGCAGATACTGGTCAGTTTATCACATACCTGTTTGACATGATGGGAAATTATCGCAATGGGAAAGAGGATGGACTTTTAAAGTATCAGCTTGAGTATATAGCAGAGGGAAAGGCGTCTGATTATGAGAATCTGCAGGCAGTAGTGGAAGAACTGGTAAGGATCCGGTTTGCGGTAAATGCAGAAGCTGCATTTGCGGACGGCAGCATGGTATCAGAGGCGGCAGGACTTGCAGAGGAATTACAGGCAGTTTCCCTGAAACCTGCATTTCTGCAGCCGGTAACAGAAAGTATTTTGTATGCCTGTGCCTATCTGGAAGCTCTGTCAGAAGTGAAGATGCTTCTGGAAGGTGGCAGAGTAAGTCAGGGAAAAGAAAGCTGGATGATCCGTCCGTCCATGATCACGGAAGCTGAGATACATGGAGGAACATGGACTTTTTCGGGGATCAGCTATGAGCAGTACCTTGCGTGCATGGTTTATGAGCTTCCGGAGAAGGTACGGAACTACAGAGCGATGGATGTCATGGAAATGGATATCCGGATGCTGACAGGAAATACCAGGTTTGCCATGGACTGCAGTGTGGAACGGTTCCGGGCACAGATCCAGGCGGCAGGAGCCGCCCGCGGAAATTATCTGATTGACAGAACCTATGGATATTATTGAAAAGGAGGAAGAGAAAGGTGCTCTCCAGATATAAAAGAATACAACTATGCAAAATCAATTCAAAGATCCCTTCTCTCATCATGTCTGAAAAAAGGAGAGCATCTCTCTCTTCCTCTTTTTTCCTGAAAGGGGGAATGGCACTGGAGGGATGTCTGGTCCTTCCATTGTTTCTGTTTTTCATGAGCACACTGCTGTATGGCATGGAAGTGGTTCGTTTTCAAAATAATGCTTTTAGTTCCATGCACCGTGCCATCAGCAAATCGTGCTTTCTTGCGTATGAAGAATATGGGAGATCGGGAGTACGGGGAGACAGTAACAACTTCGGGGCGAAAAGCAGTAAATCAGACGGACCGGAAGGGGATCCATGCCAGATAGTCAGAGAGTCCCTGGATCAGGAGCCATTTCCTTATCTTTGTGTAAAGGGTGGAGAGGCGGGAGTGGCAGTTTTTGCAAAAACAGATGCTTATGAAAATATATCTGTGAAAATAAACTACGATATTAGGCCATTTATCTACCTTCTTCCAATAGGAACCCTGAAGATCGAGGATGGGATGTTTGGGCACGGGTTTACCGGATATGTTCCGGGAAATTGTGGAAAAACAGAAGGTGAAACAGAAATTTATGTGTATATCACAGAAAATGGAACCCGGTATCATCTGTCAGATCAGTGTACCTATCTCCGGGTGAAGATTCAGGCACTTTCTTCAGAGGAAACAGAGAATATGCGGAATGGTTCCGGGGAAAAGTATACAGCCTGTGAACGCTGCAGACCGGTTAAGGGAGGTCTTGTCTATTTGACAACATGGGGAAACCGCTATCATGGGGAGCCCGACTGCAGCGCATTGCAGAGAACGGTGTATATGGTGCCATTATCCGAGGTGGGTGACAGAAGTGCCTGCAGTAAATGTGGATGAGGGATATGAATAGATTGTTAATAAATGAATATGCAGGGAAATGCCTTGCACTGTTGTTTCTTGCCTGGTTTTCGGCAGAAGATATCAGGAGAAAGCAACTTTCTCTGGCAGGACTTTTTGGAAGCTCTCTGATTGGAATCATATATCTTGCGGTGACAGGAGGTTTGAGTGATGGAAAACTGCTTTACCGGATGCTGCCGGGATTGTTTCTGATTTTGCTGGCATATCTTACCAGCGAACAGGTAGGCTATGGGGATGGACTGGCAGTTCTTATCCTTGGCTGTTTTCTGGGAGCAGGGAAATGCGCGGCTGTGTGTGGTATAGCTTTCATATTGTCAGGGATTTTCACGACGGGAAAAATATGTCTGGAAAAGAAAGAACCGGTTCCGTTTCTGCCATTTCTTCTGGGGGCACTGGAGGTGGTATTGCTTGTTGAATAAAAAAGTAAATGGTTATATGACTGTAGAGGCATCCTTTGTAATGCCAGTAGTACTGTTTCTGTATCTTTTGGTGATCCTTCTTGCATTCTTTCTATATAACAGGTGCGTTATTTCCCAGGACCTTTATCTGCTGGCACTGCGGGGCAGCAGGTTTACGGATCGAAGTTCCTTTTACGGGGAAGTGATTTATGGAGAAATGGAAGAAAAAACGGTAGATACGGATTATCTGCAGGAGACGCTGACAGGCAGGCTGCAGTATTATCCGTTTTACCGGCAGCAGGATGGCTATATCCATGCAGAAGGGACATATGGGGATATTGAAACCGGAAGCAGCGGATATGGCGGTGCACTGACAGTGAGAAAACGGCTTGAACGACTGAATATCAGAGAAGAAATACGAAAGGTGAGACAGAACAGATGAGAGAGATCAGTTATTATAAGGATTATCGGCATAATTATCTGATCATCCGTGAGGATGAAATGACAGGGGATGATTACCAGAGAAAAATGATCACAGAAAACCGGATCAGAGGGCTGTTGCCCTGTCAGATCCGGTATATCAACGGAGAAATGCTGCTTTATTATGAAATTACATCAAAACAGAGTGTGAAGGGACTGTTTGAGGGAAAGCACCTTACCATGAAAGAACTGAAGGGGTTGTTCATCAGCCTGAAAATGGTGATGGAAGAGACTGCATCCTTCTTACTGCCGGAGGACGGGCTGCTGATAGAACCGGATATGATCTTTACCGAGCTGGAAAAAGGGGAATTTTACTTTATTTATGATCCCTTTTCTGAAGGCAGAGGGCCGCAGACGCTGATCTCGCTTCTGGAATTTCTGGCAGATCATGTGGACGGGGAGGATAATACTGCCATGCAGGCGGTATATCATATGCTGGATCTGGCAGAAAAGGAACAGTTTGTACTGGATGAGATCGTGGAGTGGTTTGGTGAAGAGGAAGAGGAGCAGCAGGAGGAGGCTTTTGAACCTGAAAGAGAAATGTCTGAGGCTCAGATGGAGGATCCATACTCTTTTTATGAAGAGAAAGAGCAGGCGGAAGCACCGGCATTTCAGAAGCTGATCAGTACACAGGCAGCGACAGCGTATCTGGTCTGTGCAGTTCTCCTGGCAGGCATACTTGGTTACCTGACATATACATATGAGCTTTCAGAAAAAATGCTCGTTTTCAGTTATGCGGGATTTTTTCTGGCAGGACTGCTTGTGATTCTTTCACTGGGGGCGGTTGTGATCCGGAAGCTATATGACAGAAAGCAAAAGAGAGAAACGGGAAATCTGACATTCCGGGAGACAGAAGAAGATAGGCTCTCACAGAGGATTTATGAAGAAGCCGGTTCTGAAAGAGGGCAGAGACAACAGAAAGAGTATGGAGATACAGTCTATATTCCATGGACAGCAAACAGTGAAAACAAGCTGTATGGGGTAGGCAGGGATAATAAATTTCATATTGACCTGAACCGGCTGCCTGTCACGGTGGGGAAGCTGGCCGGAAGTGTGGATATGGTGATCGACAATCAGAGCATCAGCCGGGTACATGCCCGGTTCACCAGAGAAGGGACAAGGATCTGCATGACAGATCTGAATTCCACAAACGGGACTTTTAAGAATGGACTGCGTCTGACACCCAATACTTCAGAGATCCTGGAACCCGGTGATGAGATCCGCCTCGGGAAGCTGAAATTTGTATATCGTTAAGAAGATTGCATAATCCGGCGTCCATGGTATAATGAAGAAACAAGGCAGACATTAACCGAAAGGGCTGGATAATCAGAATGAAAATAGCAATTTATTATGGTGGCCGGGGACTGATTGATGATCCCACATTATATGTGATCAACAAGATGCAGGAGGTTCTGGAAGAACTGCATGTAACAGTAGAGAGATACCATCTGTATGAACTGAAGAATACGATCACCACGCTGCCAAAGACCTTAAAGGAAGTAGACGGTATTATTCTGGCTACGACCATAGAATGGTTCGGCATTGGCGGTTATATGCAGCAGTTTCTGGATGCCTGCTGGCTGTATGGAGATAAAGAAAAGATCGCCAGCATTTATATGTGTCCGGTGGTCATGTCTACGACCTATGGAGAGAGGGAAGGCAAGCTGAATCTCGCCAATGCCTGGGAAATCCTGGGTGGTAAGCCGTGCAGTGGTCTCTGCGGCTATATTGCAGACATTGCAGAGCTGGAAGGCAATGAGGAGTACAACAGCATTATTGAAAAGAAGACAGAGAATATTTACCGGACAGTAAATCAGAGGATGGCAAGCTTCCCGGCAAGCAATCAGGCTGTCAAGCAGCTTGTTTCCAGTACCAGAAATACAGATCTGACACCACAGGAAACAGAGCAGCTTTCCCAGTATGCGGCAGATGACAGCTATGTAAAGCGGAAAAAGGAAGATATTCAGGAGCTTACCAGCCTGTTCCGGGATCTGATGGGAACAGAGGAACAGGAAAATACAGAAGATGAATACTGCAGGGAGCTGCAGAGTCATTTCGTGCCGCAGACAGGCTTTAAGGCTGTTTATAAGATCCAGCTTGAAGAGAAAAAGAAGCCACTGATCATTGAAGTTAATGGAACAGAGATACGGGTATATTATGGGAATGTGAACAGTGCAGATGTGGAGATCCAGATCGGGCGCAGTGCAGTAGATGACATTATCCATGGCAGGATGACATTCCAGAGAGCCTTTATGGGCGGTCTTATGAAAATGAAGGGCGATTTTAAAGTATTACGTACATTGGATCAGATCTTCCAGTTTATGGATCAGAAATTATAGAGCATATCATAAAATAAAAGCAGATAAATGATGACAGGTTCCTGTGTAATACAGGAGGAAAGGAAGGAAATATGAAGAACGATAATTGTATTTTCTGTAAAATTGCGGCTGGAGAAATTCCGTCAAAAACATTGTATGAGGATGAAAAATTCCGTGTGATCCTTGATCTTGGCCCCGCTACCAGAGGACATGCACTTGTGATCCCGAAGGAACATTATGCAGACCTTTATGAGATCCCGGAGGATGTTGCCGGAGACGCAATGAAGGTTGCCAAAAAGATGGCGACTGTTATGACAGAAAAGCTGAAAGCAGATGGCTTTAACATTGTTCAGAATAATGGTGAAGTATCAGGACAGAGTGTATTCCATTTTCATATTCATCTGATTCCCAGATACGAAGGAGATGGACATATTCTTTCCTGGAATCCGGGAAGTCCGTCCCAGGAGGAGCTGGAGGAAGTAAAGCAGCAGATCCTTGGATGATTTGTCTGGAAAATCTGAAAAGAAGGAACCGGCAGAGAAAGGCAGAGAAGACCATTGAGAACAGTAAGGACCGAACAGATCACAGAAAATATCAGGGAAATGTGTATTGAAGCCAACCATTTCCTGACAGGGGATATGACAGAAGCACTGGACAGAGCAGGAGAATCTGAAAAGTCACCTCTTGGGAAACAGATCCTGCAGCAGCTTCAGGAAAATCTGCAGATTGCAGGAGAGGATATGATCCCGATCTGTCAGGATACCGGAATGGCAGTGGTATTTGTGGAGATTGGCCAGGATGTCCACATAGAAGGTGGTCTTCTGGAGGATGCCATACAGGAAGGTGTGCGCAGAGGCTATACAGAAGGATTCCTGCGTAAATCGGTGGTAAAGGATCCACTGATCAGAGAAAATACAAAGGATAATACACCGGCAGTTATCCATTATACGATTACAGCCGGAGATAAGCTCAGGTTGACACTGGCTCCCAAGGGTTTTGGAAGTGAAAATATGAGCCGGATCTTTATGCTGAAACCGGCAGATGGAATTGAAGGTGTGAAAAATGCCATACTTACGGCCGTAAAGGATGCGGGACCCAATGCGTGTCCGCCTATGGTAGTCGGGGTTGGGATCGGTGGTACCTTTGAGAAATGTGCGCTGATGGCCAAGCAGGCACTGACAAGACCGGTGAATGAACATTCGTCTATTCCTTATGTAAAGGAGATGGAGGAAGAGCTTCTGGAGCGGATCAATAAAACCGGGATCGGACCGGGAGGACTTGGTGGCAGTACCACAGCACTGGCTGTGAATATTAATACCTTTCCTACTCATATTGCAGGACTGCCTGTAGCGGTGAATATCTGCTGTCATGTAAACAGGCATGCAGTCAGAGAGATCTGACAGGGCAGAATAAGATATATGCAGAAACATAACTGGCAGCAGTTTTGCATTGCCTGATACAGAAAAGATGAGCCTGTGAGGTATTTCCGCAGGAGAGAGGATAAATGATGGAACGATATATGACAGTCCCCTTTGGGGAGAAGGAAGCAACCGGGCTGAAGAGTGGTGACTATGTATATCTCACGGGTACCATTTATACGGCAAGGGATGCAGCACATAAAAGAATGTATGAGGCTCTGCAAAAAGGAGAAGAGCTTCCTTTTGACCTGAAGGACAACCTCATTTATTATATGGGACCATCTCCTGCCAGGGAAGGAAGGCCTATCGGATCTGCAGGTCCTACAACTGCAAGCAGAATGGATAAATATGCGCCAGCCCTGCTTGATCTTGGACTCAGGGGAATGATCGGGAAAGGTAAGAGAAGTGATGCCGTGAAAGAAGCGATCGTCCGCAATAAGGCGGTTTATTTTGCTGCAGTTGGCGGGGCAGGAGCCCTTTTATCAAAGTCCATATTACACTCTGAGGTGATTGCTTATGATGATCTTGGAACAGAGGCAATCCGCAAACTGGAGGTTAAAGACTTTCCTGTGATCGTAGTGATCGATCCTGAAGGAAATAATCTGTACGAAACTGCAATCGCCGCATATAGAGAAGAGTAATGATGAAAATATTAAAGAATTATTCTTTCCGCAAAAAAACATTTGCCGGTATGCTTCTGGCAGCCGGAATTCCGATGCTGATCGGATATTTTGTTATGCTTCAAATGTTTAATATCACGTACAGGAGAAATCTGAACCAGGAGGCGGAAACAATTCTGAACGCAGTAGCCGGGTCATTTGACTCGGCTTTTTCCAATATTTATGATGGTGTCCGCCAACTGGCAGGAGAAGAAATCATTCGTAAAAATCTGGAAAATGGAGACGGAGCAGGGGCTTCTGTGTACCGGGAGTTGTATGCGGTCAGCTCCAAATACAGTAAATATGCCTATTTCTCTATTTATGATGCAGACGGGAACAAGCTGGTTTCTGTAACGGAGAATACTTATATCAAAGAAAAGCTGCCATTAGACTGGAGCGTATTATATGAAGCAGGACAGAATCCGGGCAAAGTAGTTGTACGTAACGCCAGATTGTATGAGGGGGAAAAAAGGGTTGAGTTCCTTAGAGCAGCTATGGCAGTCCGTTCGGAAAAGGGAGAAGTTACAGGGTATATTGTAGCGACTGTAAATGACGGACTCTTTGATAATATGAAGCGGGGGCTTGTCAGAGAAGATCAGGGTGTTATTTATGCCATGGACAGTTTTCAGGAGATGGTATACTGCTCAACGGATTCCTATGATGAGGACGAAATGCGGCGGATCAGACAGGAATTGCTTAAGGAGGAAGATCCTGACAGGCAGAATGCCTGCATGAGTGCAGATAAGAAGTATTTCTATTATGTAGATTATGAAGAGACAAGTGGTCTCTATCTGTTTTACCAACAGCCGGTTGCAGCGTTAAATCAGTTAAAGAACCGCGCATTTACCATAGCGGTGATGTCTGCGGCTTTTGGACTTGTGATCTGTATTTTTCTGTCAAAATCTGTAAGCAGCTTTATTTATCAGCCGATCAAAAGAATGCAGGATGCGATCGCAGAGATCCGGCAGGGGAATTTCAAAGCAAGGATCAAGGTTGACAGTCAGGATGAACTGGGGCAGCTTTCAGAGAGCTTTAATATGATGTCTGAACATCTGACTGATAATATGGAGCGGCTTCTTGCCAGAGAAAGGGAACTGAGCGAGGTACAGATCAAAATGATGCAGGCACAGCTAAATCCACATTTCCTGTATAATACGCTGGATACCATGAAATGGCTGGGAAAGGCTAACCAGATCCCAGAGATTGCCACGATATCTGCTGATCTCGCCAAAATCCTGCGGATGAGTATTTCTGCAAGCCCGGAAGTACCGCTGGCGAAAGAAGTGGAACTGGCCGAAGCATATGTCCAGATTCAGGAAATCCGGTTTGCGGATAAATTTGAATTTATTGTGGATCTGCCGGATGAACTGGCATCTCTTCTGGTACCCAAGCAGATCCTGCAGCCAATTATAGAGAATGCGATCATCCATGGCCTTGAAGGAAGAGAGAATGGACGGGTTATGGTGCAGGCAAGACAGACAGGGGAAGAAATTCTGCAGATCCTGATCCGCGATGACGGAGTCGGGATGAGCAGGGAACAGGTATGGAAGCTGAACCACTGCGAGGAAGATACATCGGAGCAGCACAGAATGGGAGAAGAAAGACACAGTATCGGGTATTATAATGTCAATGAGATCATAAGACTGAATTATGGGGATGGTTACGGTTTGTATACAGAGTCTGAGGAAGGGACCGGAACCTGTATTTACATGACACTACCGGCCAGAAAAGGGGAGAAAAATGTATAAAGTAGTTGTAGTAGAAGATGAAAAGCTTGTACGGGAAGGAATTGTACATGGAACAGAATGGTCCCGGATCGACTGTATGGTGGCAGGTGCAGCAGGAGATGGGGAAGAAGGAATTGAAGCAGTACATAAATATCACCCGGATGTGATCGTGACAGATATCTGCATGCCAAAAAAGAGTGGGATCGAAATGGTAGAAAGCCTGCGGAAAGAAGGAAATCATGCAGTAGTTATTTTCCTGACAGCTTATGGAGAATTTTCTTATGCTCAGAAAGCTGTAAAGCTGGGAGCTGCAGATTATCTGCTGAAGCCGTTTTCAGACGGAGAACTGGAAGATGCAGTAGAGCGGATCCTGAAGCAGAATAAAGAAAAAACAGAAACAGAAGAAAAAAATCCGGAATGCAGTCTGATCAAGGGGGATAAGAGTAAATATATCATGGATGCAGTCTCTTATATTGATGAGAATTATGCCAATCCCAATATTTCTGTACGGTCTGTGGCAGAAAATCTTGCGATCAGTGAAGGGCATCTGAGCCATCTGTTCCGGAAGGAAACGGATTTTACGTTCCTGTCTTATCTGACCCAGTGTCGTATGCGGGCAGCGAAGAAGCTCCTGAAGGATCACAGATATAAAATTTATGAAGTGGCAGAAATGGTAGGTTATAAGGATATTACTTATTTCAGTGTTACGTTCAAAAAATTTGTAGGAGTATCTCCATCGGAATATCAGGACAGATACAGAGATTAAAATGTCAGAATAATTAAAAGGATATGCGTTTTGTCCAGTATACAGTTTTGTGTAGTATTTATATAATATAACTACAATCAATGAATTTTTTGTTACTTATGAACAAAATGGGAGCGGCCTGAAGAACAGCTCCCGGAAAAGGAGGATTCATTTATGAAACAGTTAAAGGGCAAAAAGGCACTGGCAGCAATTCTGACAGCAGCGATGACCATGTCACTGATGGCATGTGGAAGCTCAGACAGTGCTGCAACAGAGGAGAAGCCGGCAGAAGAGACACAGGAGACTGCTGCGACAGAAACCACAGATACCGCAGCGGAGGAAAACACAGAGAGCAGCGATTCCGGAATGGATGCTTTGATTGAAGCAGCCAAAGCAGAAGGAAAGCTTACCGTATATGGCTCCTGTGAAGAAGCTTATCTTTCAGCAGCATGCCAGAAATTTGAAGAACTGTATGGCATTCAGGTAGATTACCAGAGACTTTCTACCGGTGAAGTTTACACCAAGATTGAAGAGGAAGCAGGTAACCCTTCCGCAGATGTATGGTTTGGTGGAACAACAGATCCTTACAATGAAGCAGTGGCAGCAGGGCTGCTTGAGTCTTATCAGGCACAGAATGCTTCTCATCTGATCTCCGATACTTACAAGGATCCTGATGGATACTGGTATGGTATTTACAAGGGTATTCTTGGCTTCATGGTAAACAGGGAAGAGCTTGACAGACTTGGACTTGAAGAGCCCAAGGACTGGGATGATCTTTTAAAGCCTGAGTATAAGGGACTGATCGGAATGTCCAATCCGTCCACAGCAGGTACAGCAAAGCTGATCATCAACACCATGGTTCAGATGAAGGGTCATGATGAGGCAATGGAATACTTCAAGGAACTTGATAAGAATGTATATCAGTATACCAAGAGTGGTTCCGGTCCGTCCAAGATGGTAGGACCTGGCGAATGTGTTATCGCAATCGGTTTCTTACATGATGGTATTACACAGATCCTTTCAGGATATGACAATATCGATCTGATCATACCTGCATCAGGTACCAGCTATGAAATTGGTGCAACAGCAATCTTTAAGGGATGCAAGAATGAGAATGCTGCAAAGCTTTGGATTGAATACGCATTATCACCTGACTGCGTAAATATTGCAAAAGAGAACGAGTCCTATCAGTTCCTTGTTATCGACAATGCAGAGCAGCCTGAGGAAGCAACCCAGTTCGGACTTGATCCTGACAACGTAATTGATTACGACTTTGAAGATGCAAAACAGAACACAGCTACTTATGTAGAGGACTTCTTCAATGCAGTAACAAACGGTTCTTCCGAAAATGCCGACAGCAGCAGATTCCTGACCGAGTAATTAACAAAATCAGGGGAGATGGTGTCTGTACCATCTCCCTCTTTTTATCAGAAAGGGGGAAAACAGATGGCTGCCCAAAGTAAAAGTGCAAAACTGGATCGAAAAAAACTGTTTTCTGATCCGGTTATGGTAGGAATGATCAGTGTACTGCTCATTTTCCTTGTATTATTTATTGTGTATCCGTTGTTTGTTCTTTTAATTGACAGTGTTTATACCGAAGGAAAGCTTACACTTTCCGTATTCCAGAGAGTTCTCAGCATGCAGCGTTTCAGAACTGCATTTTCCAATACGCTGGTACTTGGACTGCTGACAGGGATTCTTTCTACAGCAATTGGACTTCTTTTTGCTTATGTAGATGTTTACGTAAAAATAAAAAACAAAGCAGTAGGAAAGCTGTTTAATGTTGTATCACTGCTTCCGGTTGTATCACCGCCTTTTGTATTATCCTTATCGACTATTATGTTGTTTGGACGGAGTGGTATCATTACCCGTTCACTCCTTCACATTTATGATTCCAACGTATATGGACTGAAGGGAATTGTGGTTGTTCAGACACTGACCTTTTTCCCAGTCTGCTATCTGATGCTGAAGGGACTTCTGAAGAATATAGATCCGTCACTGGAAGAAGCTGCCCGTGATATTGGGGCTTCCCGGATGAAGGTATTTACAACAGTAACATTACCATTGCTTCTGCCTGGACTTGGAAATGCGTTCCTTGTAACTTTTATCGAGTCTGTTGCAGATTTTGCTAACCCCATGCTGATCGGTGGTGATTATGATACACTGGCGACCACAATTTACCTGCAGGTAACAGGATCCTATGATTCCACAGGTGCTGCAGCAATGTCAGTTGTACTGCTTTCTCTGACGCTGATCCTGTTCTTTATCCAGAAATATTATCTGGAAAGAAAGACGGCAGCTACCCTGACCGGTAAGGCTTCCAGAGCAAGAATGCTGATCGAGGACAAGAGCGTAACCATTCCTCTTACGGTGATCTGCTGTCTCGTAGCTCTGTTTGTTATTATCATGTATATCATGATTCCTTTCGGTGCACTGTTTAAACTGTGGGGACGTGACTATTCACTGACTTTCAAGTGGTTTGATTACCTTTTTAAATACAGTGGACTGAAAGCGTTTAAGGATTCCTTCCTGCTGTCAGTGATTGCAGCGCCGATCACCGCACTGCTTTCCATGGTGATTTCCTACCTGGTGGTAAAGAAGAAATTCAAGTCCAAGGGCTTTATTGAATTTGTTTCCATGCTGGCTATGGCAGTACCTGGAACAGTTCTTGGTATTGGCTATATCAGAGGTTATGCAAATGGAATTTTCCATACAGGAGTCCTCAGTGGTATTTACGGAACCGGTATTATTCTGGTAATTGTATTTATCGTCAGAAGTCTTCCTGTAGGAACAAGAAGTGGTATCTCTGCTCTGAGACAGATTGACAAATCCATTGAGGAGTCTGCATATGATTTGGGAGCGGGAAGTGGAAGAGTATTTACGACAGTCACGCTGCCACTGATCAAGGATTCATTTTTCAGTGGATTGGTAACGTCCTTTGTACGAAGTATTACTGCGATCAGTGCGATCATTCTGCTGGTAACACCACAGTTCCTGCTGATCACCTGCCAGATCAATGAGTTCGCAGAAAAAGGTTACTATGGTGTGGCCTGTGCCTACGCAACGATCCTGATCGCTATTGTATATCTGTCTGTCTTGCTGATGAACCTGTTTATCCGGTTCTTTGGCACAAGTAAAAAGATAAAGGAGGAAAAATAATATGCTGAAAGAATCCAAAGGAATCCGTCTGGAGCATATTTCCAAAATATATCAGGACCCTAAAACAGGAAAAGATTTTAAAGCTGTGGATGATGCCAATCTGGTGATCGAACCAGGCAGCTTTGTTACCCTGCTTGGTCCTTCCGGCTGTGGAAAGACCACAACCCTTCGAATGATCGCCGGTTTTGAAAGTCCGGACGAAGGAGAAATTTATCTGGGAGATCAGCCTATTAATGAACTGACACCCAACAAACGTGATACAGCGATGGTATTCCAAAGTTATGCACTGTTCCCTCACTATAATGTATTTGACAATGTGGCATATGGTCTGAAGCTTCGTAAGATGGATAAAAAAGTGATCCATGATAAGGTTATGGAGATCCTGGATCTTGTAGAACTGAGCGGCATGGAAGGTCGTATGACAAATCAGCTTTCCGGTGGACAGCAGCAGAGAGTGGCACTGGCAAGAGCTTTGGTAGTGGAACCAAGTGTCCTGCTTTTTGATGAGCCACTTTCCAATCTGGATGCCAAACTTCGTGTATCCATGAGAACAGAGATCAGAAATATTCAGCAGAGAGTGGGAATTACAGCGGTTTATGTAACTCATGATCAGAGCGAAGCGATGGCTCTTTCAGATCAGATCATTATTATGAATAAAGGAGTCGTTTCACAGATCGGTACACCACAGGAGATCTATTATCATCCTGCAGATGAGTTTGTGGCAGACTTTATCGGAGAGGCAAACTTCCTGAGAGGTAAGCTTGTACGAAAGGACGGCGAGAAGGGAGTCCTGTCCATTGATAACCATGATGTAGAAGTAGATGATATAGGAAACTTTGAGGTGGGAAGTGATTGTACTGTTGTACTGCGGCCGGAAGCAGCTTTGCTGGCACCGGAAGGACAGCTCCCCTGCAAGGTTGTGATGAGCTGCTTTATGGGTGAATATCAGAATTATCATGTAATGGTAGGAGATACCCTTGTTAAGATCACAGACTTCAATCCCAAGCATAAGAGGATTTATCGGGTAGGGGAAGAAGCCTTTGTCAAGTTTGATACCTGTGATGTACATATTATATAGAAGAAAACAGGTGTCTGGATAAAGGAGGGGTAACGAATGGGTAATTTTCTGATGGAACAGCTACCTTTCTTTGTCAGGATCATCCTTGCCTGTCTGTGTGGTGGTATTATAGGACTTGAAAGGCAGCTCCGTACCAAAGTAGCCGGAACAAGAACGCATATTATGATTGCACTGGCCTCCGCACTGATGATGATCATATCAAAATACGGATTTGTGGACGTTATGGGGATTGAAGGGGCTTCCTGGGATGTTTCCCGTGTAGCGGCCGGTATTATCACAGGAATTGGCATACTTGGTGGTGGCCTTATCTTTATTGGTAAGCAGGGCTATGTAAGCGGGATCACTACAGCAGCCGGTGTCTGGGTTACTGTTGGTGTAGGAATGGCTGTAGGAGCCGGTATGTATCCAATCAGTATCGGAACTACACTGCTTGTTGTTCTGATCCAGACTGTATGTCATAAGGATCTTTGGGTGGTAAAGCAGGCTACAAGAGCCCGGGTGGTATTTCTGATATCTAATGAAAAAGATGCTTTCGGTAAGATCAGTGGTGAACTGAATGGTTATAATATATCCATGAGTCAGTTTAAATGGGAGCGTAAAGGGAAAAATGCTTTTCAGGTTCGTTGCCAGGTACTGATTCCGGCCAGATATAGTAAAGAAGAGATTGTGAATTTGTTTGCCGGGCTGGATGAAGTGGAATCTTTTGAAATTATTCAATAAAAGAGTAAAAGCAAACTGGTGCACAGGGGAGATATTTTCTGTGCACCATGCTTTCTACTTTATCTAGTAATTTTTTCTCAAAAAACACTAGATAAAGAAGTTGACAAACGATAGTGGCTTAGGTATAATAACTTTTGCGTCGTAAAGATGCACAACAAAATATTGGTAGCGGGAAGCAATTCAGATCATGGAGAAATACTCAAGAGGCTGAAGAGGCGCCCCTGCTAAGGGTGTAGGTCGTTCACGCGGCGCGAGGGTTCAAATCCCTCTTTC
>CACXDC010000173.1 GCA_902766365.1 uncultured Lachnospiraceae bacterium
AACAGCGGCCTTTGATGGCTCCGCAGCAATTGCAACAGGAAATGCTTTTGGATCCATTATCTGTAATACATCACTGATCGCAGGACTTACCCAGACGATCCGTCCATCAAAGAAGATCGGGGCAGCCTCGATCAGATGGCGGAGTATCTTTTTCTTTGCCGTGCTGCTTGCGATGAATATTTACGCATATCTGACAGAGCAGTTCAACAGACCGGCCGGAATCGTACTGCTGCTTTTGTTTGCAGTATATGCTTACCTGAATATCAGAAGAGCCGGAGCAGAAGGGGAGGGGGCAGAAGAAGGAGCAGCAGAAGAAAATGTTGTTGTCTGGAAGCAGCTTCTGATCCTGGTAGTATGTGCCGGGCTTCTGTATGTGGGAGCCAATCTTCTTGTTGACAATGGAATTCTGATTGCAGAGGCACTTGGTGTTCCTGAGAGAGTGATAGCTGTTACCTTCATCGCACTTGGAACATCCCTGCCGGAGTTTGTAACTTCTGTGGTTTCTATCATAAAGGGATATGGAAATGTGGGACTTGGCAATATCATTGGAGCCAATATCCTGAACATGCTTCTTGTGATCGGAATTCCTGCAGCAATTGCGGGGATCCCAGTAGAGCAGTCCACGATCCGGGTAGACATGCCGCTTGCCTTTTGCGTCATGGCAGTGCTCCTTATACCGATCCTGATCAGGAAGAAATCCTCCAGGATCCAGGGCATCCTGCTGCTTGCTATTTATGTGGCATACTGTGCTGTGTCTTTTGCAGGATAACGCAGGAAAAGGCGGCAGGTGCTTTTCAGGTCATAAGCTTATGAAAAAAAAGGATTGAACAGAGATGCCTGGATATGGTATACTGAATAGGCATTTCTAAGCGGAATTGATGGAATTGGCAGACATGCAAGATTTAGGTTCTTGTGCCGAGAGGCGTATGGGTTCAAGTCCCATATTCCGCATGATTTATAAGGGATTTCTATGAAACATATACACCAAAAGGTGCAGACTAGGTATTGTCTGCACCTTTTGTTATGCAACGGTCAAAAATACGGTTAAAAAACAAGGTATAAATATAGGCAAATGCTGCAAAACCAAAAAATAAAAGAAGACTGCCGGTTACTACAAGCCGTTTACCGCTTTGGGCTGAAAAATGCAGGATGCCAATTGGAACAACGATAAAGAAAACCGTGGTCGGGAAATTACCTACTGCTAACAGTGCAGAATTGCAGAGCAGACGGTGCAATCCGGTATCAAATCTGGCAATTTGAGGGAATGCATATACCTGGATGCAGAATACCATGATCAGCAGAAACCAGACTGGAAACTGTATCCAGGAATAGGATGGATCAATTACATGATATATTATGTAAAGATCACCGGTAAAAAAAGCCGTGAGCAGAAGAAAGGGAATCCAGATACAGGTAGACTGTCTGAAATTGCGTTTAAAGGATTTAAAAAACATTTTGTATATGTAGGATTCGGTTCCATCCTGCAATTGAAACATCACATGGTACATTGCCGTGATGGAGGCACCGATGGTCACAATCGGAATACTGCTGATAATAAACAGGGCATTGGTAAACATCAGATCACAAAAACAGGATAAAAAGCGTATTACCGGATTTTCAGGGCAGAAAAACTTATTCATGACAGCGTGTCCTTTCTTTCATCTAAATGAATCATGATAAATGCAGGATGTGGCGTGCGGGCACATTAAGCTGATATAAAAAGGCGCAGGCCGGATCTGCATATGGTAAATGTGGCAATAACAAGTTATTGTCATTATACATGATTAACAAAAGAACAAAATAAAAAAATGGAATATTAGCAATAATTGACAAATGAAAAGCAAAAAATGAAAAGTATATGCAGAGTGAAATTGTATAATGAAATTATGTTAATCTTCAACGAGGCCGAAGTTTGGAAGAACAGATAGTTACAAATCAATTATGTAAAAGAGAAGGAGAGGTATGAACATGAAAAAGTTAATTGCTAGTATTTTATGTGCTTGTATGATCTCAAGTCTTTTGGTTGGCTGTGGATCTAACGCTTCTACTGGTTCTGCAGATTCTACCGATAGTGCTTCATCCGACAGCACTGCCACAGCAGCTGCAGAAGACACCGGAAAAAAGAGTGATGCGGATGCGGATAAAGTGATCAATGTATGGGCATTTACAGATGAGGTTCCCGGCATGATTGAAAAGTATATAGAAGCACATCCGGATTTTGGCTATGAAATCAATACAACAATTATTGCTACTACAGATGGTGCATATCAGCCAGCACTTGACCAGGCACTTGCATCAGGTGGCTCTGATGCTCCGGATATTTACTGTGCAGAAGCTGCATTCGTATTAAAATATACACAGGGTGATGCAGCACAGTATGCAGCTCCTTATGAAGATCTTGGCATTGATGTGGATCAGGCCATTAAGGATGCAGATATTGCACAGTACACAGTAGACATCGGAACAAACCCTGATGGAAAGGTTGTTGGTCTGGGATATCAGGCAACAGGTGGTGCATTTATTTACCGCCGTTCTATCGCAAAGGATGTATGGGGAACGGATGATCCGGCTGTTATCCAGGATAAGGTTGGTCCTGGATGGGACAAATTCTTTGATGCAGCCGCAGAACTGAAAGCTAAGGGGTATGGTATTGTATCCGGTGATGGAGATATCTGGCATGCAGTGGAAAACAGTTCAGATCAGGGATGGATTGTAGACGGCAAATTAAATATTGATCCTAAGAGAGAAGAGTTCCTGGATCTTTCCAAGGAATTAAAAGATAATGGCTACCACAACGATACACAGGACTGGCAGGATGCATGGTTTGCTGATATGAAGGGAGAAGGCGAACAGCCTATCTTTGGCTTCTTCGGACCGGCATGGCTGATCAATTATACATTAGCACCCAACTGTGGCGGAGAAAAAGTTGGTGAAGGTACATATGGTGACTGGGCTGTTTGTACACCTCCGATTGGTTTCTTCTGGGGTGGTACCTGGATACTTGCTAATAAGAATACAGAAAAAGCTGATGCGGTAGGTGAGATCATCAAATGGATCACACTGGACACATCTGAAGATGGTCTTCAGTATAAATGGGCTAATGGTACACTGAACGGAGAAGGCGGCACAAAAGACTCTGTAGCATCCGGTGTAGTAATGTCCAAATCAAATGGTGAACTGGATTTCCTGGGTGGACAGAATATGTTTGATGCATTTGTTCCTGCAAATGCATATGCAAAAGGAACAAACCTGACACAGTATGATGAAACAATTAACACATACTGGAGAGACCAGGTTCGTCAGTATACAGCAGGTGAGAAATCACGTGATCAGGCAATTGCTGACTTCAAACAGCAGGTAGCTGATAACCTGGATGTAATTGTTGAGTAAGCAATTAATGCAGTAATTTCTTTAAACTGCATATACCAGCAAAAACAAGCAGGGCGGACACTTTCCTGTTCGCCCTGCTTTTCTTATATCAGTATAGAAATAATACCATTAAAACAAAAATGAGCAGGAAGGAAAGGTGAGAAAAGTGAAAAACAAAAAGCTGAGCTATGCAAGATATGGATATTATTTTAGTATCCCTTTTGCTGTGGCATTCCTGTTATTTACTTTATATCCCATTGTATACACCGTTATTATTGGATTTACGGATTTAAAAGGTCTTGGTATGACCAGCTTCCATTTCCTGAAAGATGATCCGTTCCGGAATTTCAAAACAGTTTTGGCAAATCCATCGTTTAAGCAGGCATTATCCAATACCGTGGTGATGTGGGTATTAAACTTTATCCCGCAGATCCTGCTGGCACTTTTGCTGACAGCATGGTTTACAGATAAGCGAAGCAAAATTGTTGGCCAGGGATTTTTTAAAGTTATTTTCTACATGCCAAACATTATTACAGCAGCAACTATTGCAATCTTATTTAAGGCCTTATTTGGTTATCCGGTGGGACTGGAAAATGATATTCTGGTGTCACTCAAAATCGTTGATAAACCGGTTAATCTGCTTATTAATAAGACGGTAGCAAGAGGCATTGTCATCTTTATCCAGACATGGATGTGGTATGGGTATACTATGATTACCCTGATTTCCGGAGTACTTGGTATCAGTCCTGAAATCTTTGAGTCTGCAGAAGTGGATGGGGCTAACCGTACACAGACCTTTTTGTATGTCACACTTCCAAATATTAAGACAATCCTGCTGTTTACACTTGTTACAAGTTTGATTGGCGGACTGAATATGTTTGATATCCCGAAGCTGTTTTTACTTGGCGGACCGGATAATGCAACATTGACTACCAATGTGTTTATTTATAATCAGGCATTCAGTGGAAGCTATATGTATAACAGGGCAGCAGCGGCAAGTATGATCATGCTCGTTATCATTGCCATTCTGTCCGGTATTCTGTTTATGATTCTGGATGATAAGGAGGAGGCGGAGTTGCGCAGACAGAACAGGCAGATGGAGAAGAAGTTCAAACGCAGACAAAAAGAGCTGGCCCGGATAGAAAAAGCGCAGGCAGACGCCGGAACAGGCAAGGGGGTGGATGCAGATGCTGAAAAATAAGGAAAATCGGAAGCTGAAAGTTGTTATTTATGTTGTATGTATTCTTTTGGCGATCATCAGTATTATGCCGTTTTATGTTATGTTTATTAATTCAACACGATCCACAACGGAAATTCAGCAGCATGCGATTTCATTTCTGCCTTCCGGATATATGCTAAATAATCTGAAAATCCTTTTGGGAAAGAGCTTTAATCCGGCGGTGGGATTTAGAAACTCATTAATTATTTCCATCGGCTCCACTGCGCTGGCTGTATATTTCTCATCACTGACCGCCTATGCACTGGTAGCTTATGACTGGAAGCTCCGGCAGCCGTTTTTCAGTTTTATCATGTGTGTCATGATGATACCGGCACAGGTTACTACAATTGGTTTTTATCAGATGGTATATAAGATTGGAATGACAAATCATCTGTCAATGCTGATATTACCGGCAATCGCATCTCCTACAATGGTCTTTTTCATGAGACAGTATCTGCAGCCGACACTGTCAATGGAAATTGTACAATCAGCGCGTATTGATGGTGCAAAGGAATTTATGATTTTTAACCGTATTGTGCTGCCGATTATGAAACCGGCAATTGCAACACAGGCTATTTTTTCCTTTGTATCAAGCTGGAACAGTCTGTTTACACCGTTGGTTCTTCTGACGGATCAGAAAAAATATACTATGCCGATCATGGTCAGCCTGTTAAGAGGAGATATTTACAAGACGGAATATGGTTCTGTATATTTAGGCCTTTCCCTGACAGTACTGCCCCTGATTGCTGTATATCTGCTTTTATCCAAATATATTATTGCAGGTGTTGCACTTGGTGGTGTCAAAGGGTGATATTTATACCAAAAAAGAAGTGGACTTTTAATGAAAGTCCGCTTCAATTTTGGTTTGCTCGCTTTTACTCCGGAATTCAGAGGGTGAATATCCGGTGTGCTTTTTGAAACATCTGCAAAAAGCAGAAGGGGTGTTAAAACCGGTTTCATAAGCAACGGAGGTGACCGGAATATTTTCAGCTAACATTTCCTGCGCCCGGGTAATTCTTTTTTTGCACAGATAGTCATAAAAAGTGGTGTTCGTATATTGCTTGAATAATCTTGAAAAATGGAATTTTGAGAATCCGACTATGGCTGCGGTATCCTCCAAATTGAGGTCATCTGCGTAGTGCTCATCAATATAAATGAGCAGCTTGGAAAATTTGTCATAATGTTCTTTTTGTACATCCGTGGAAATTGAGGCACCGGATGTATTTTTTGACCCAAAGTATTCCTTGGCACAAATGGAAATGTTCTTGAAAAACAGTGAAAAAATATCTGTTTCCCAGAAAATATCATTTTGGAAATAAATTTCGATCATTTTGGCAAAATTATTGTACAGAAGCTCGTAATGGCGGGATGTACCAGGCGAGATAAGATGTGCTTTTAGAAATATCGGCTGCATGGTCTTGTAATCCTGAAATGATGTATAGGGATCTAAATTGACCAGAAAGATAAAACGTATACCCGGAGCCGTACAGATAAGCTTATGAATGGCATGTGGCGGAATGATCAGAATATCTCCAGGGTGTAACGTATAGTGCTCATTGTTGACGATGACAACATAGTCCGACTGCATGCAGATGATTATTTCAACTGCAGAATGATAATGTGACGGATATCCTTCCATCTGTACATTGTACCAGATTCGTATATGGGATTCCGGTACAAAGTCAACCAGTTCGGTATTTTTGCCCTGCATTTTTCTTTCGACAAATCCACGGACAGGCTGCACATAATTTGCTTCGTTAAGATCAATATTATATCGCATAGAATCCATCCTTTTTTCTATTATTTGAGAATAACTATATTATAATCAATTTTTCTGTAATATGCAAAAGCTTTGTAGGTATCCAGATATTTAGGATCCGGAACATCAGACAGATATCAAAAAAGCAAAATATGTATATCTTCAGGCAATATATGTATAGTTTAACCGTGCCTGAAACCAATATAATCAAATCAGAAAATATGTTTTTTTACAAGTTATATAAAGTTAGAAAATAACAACACAGGTATAGTAAAATAATCGTTATAAACAGATAAAATAGTTTATGGAGGAAGGTATGAACAGACAGGAAGCAGTCAGACGGGCAACTGAATTGGTGGAGCAGATGAGTGTAGAGGAGTTGGCATCACAGCTGCGCTTTGATGCAGATGAAATTCCACATCTGGATATTCCTGAATACAACTGGTGGAATGAAGGCCTGCACGGTGTTGCAAGAGCAGGCACAGCTACCGTTTTTCCACAGGCAATTGGTCTTGGAGCAACCTTTGATGAAGAACTGCTGGAGCGGATCGGAACTGCCATTTCTACAGAGGCAAGAGCCAAATACAATGAAAATGAAAAACATGAAGACCGGGATATTTATAAGGGAATCACACTCTGGTCACCCAATGTCAATCTTTTCCGTGATCCCCGCTGGGGACGAGGACATGAGACCTATGGGGAAGATCCGGTCCTGATTGCCAGACTGGGTGTTGCATTTATCAGGGGTCTGCAGGGAGAGGGTGAATATATGCGCACAGCAGCATGTGCCAAGCATTTTGCTGTACATTCCGGACCTGAGGATAAACGCCACTTTTTTGACGCCAGGGTCACCATGAAGGAGCTCTGGGAGACTTATCTTCCACAGTTCGAGGCCTGTGTCAAAGAAGGTAAGGTTGAGGCTGTGATGGGTGCGTACAACAGGACCAATGGAGAGCCCTGCTGTGCACATAGTTATCTGATGGGAGAAGTCCTGAGAAAACAGTGGGGATTTGAAGGACATTATGTTTCAGACTGCTGGGCTATCCGTGATTTTCATGAGCATCATAAGGTGACGAGCCGGCCGGAAGAAAGCGTCAGGCTGGCACTGGAGATGGGATGTGATGTCAATTGTGGCTGCACCTACCAGAAAATCCTGAATGCCTATGAAGAGGGACTGATTTCCAAAGAGTTATTGCAGAGAGCGGCTGTCCGCTTATTTACAACCAGATTTCTGCTTGGAATGTTTGATGAGACGGAATATGATCATATTCCGTATGAGGTTGTTGAATGCAGGGAGCATATCGATCTTTCAGTAGAGGCAGCACATAAGAGTGTCGTATTGCTGAAAAATGATGGTATCCTGCCCTTACAGAAGGAAAAACTGAAAACAATCGGAGTGATTGGTCCAAATGCCAATTCCAGAGCCGCTCTGATAGGCAATTATCATGGTACGGCTTCAAGATATGTTACCGTGCTGGAAGGCATTCAGGACTATGTGGGAGATGATGTCAGGGTACTTTATTCTGAAGGGTGTCATCTGTTTTTAGATCAGGTAGAAAAACTGGCAAGAGAGGATGACCGTATCTCAGAGGCAATGACAGTTGCAGAGCATTCAGATCTTGTTATCCTGTGTCTTGGACTGGATGAAAGCCTTGAGGGAGAAGAAGGAGATACCGGTAATGAATATGCATCCGGGGATAAGCAGAATCTGATGCTGCCGCCTTCCCAGCAGAGACTTCTGGAAATCATTGCGGAAATGGAGGTTCCGTTTATCGTATGCATGATGGCAGGAAGTGCCATGGATCTGAATCTGGCAGATGATAAGGCGAACGCAGTTCTTCAGACGTGGTATCCGGGAGCACGCGGTGGAAAAGCCGTTGCAGATATCCTGTTTGGGGAGATATCCCCTTCCGGGAAATTGCCAATCACTATTTACCGCAATTTACAGGGAATGCCTGACTTTGACGATTATTCCATGAAAAACCGGACGTACCGCTTTGTGGAAAAAGCACCACTTTATCCGTTTGGATATGGCCTGAATTATGCAGATACACAGATTGTGGAGGTAAGGCTGATAAGTGATGTGGATTATGTACAGACAAAAGAACAGAGTGTATCTGTTGAAGTAAGGGCCGTAAATTATGGAGCTGTCCCCACAGAGGATATACTGCAGGCTTATGTGCAGGTAGAGGATGCCAATGAAGTGCCTAATCCAAAGCTTGCTGTGTTTAAGCGTGTGGCATTTGCACCAGGAGAAGAAAAGACTGCGACGCTGGAAATTCCGGCAAAATCATTTACAGTTGTAGATGAAGAGGGCAGGTCAGTGCATACAGGTCTGGGGGCGGATATTTATATAGGATTTGGACAGCCGGATGATCGTACGAGAGAGCTGTCCGGGAAGAAGAGCGTGAGACTTCATATATAATTTTTACAGGGGATCCTTTTTACAAGGGATCCTTTTTTCTTTTCCATTTTCTTTTACCATTGTTTTAACAGAAGGATTCTGTTATAATTTTGTAGAACAGAAGGACAAAGATAAGAAAGCAAGTGCCACTGCAAGAGCAGAATATACGAATGAGGGAAAATAAGGAGGTTACGCTGTGGTATCAAGTATTGTGGGGAATTATCTGATGGAGAAAGGACTTCTTACCGGAGAACAGTTCAGAGATATCCTGAATGAGCAGCAGAAAGTAAGAGTAAAGCTCGGACTGATCGCAGTAGCAGAAGGACTGATGACACAGGAGGAGGCTGACAGAGTAAATCAGCTTCAGGCTGTGATGGACAGGCGCTTCGGCGATATTGCTGTAGAAAAAGGTTATCTGACAGAAGGACAGGTCAACAGCCTCCTGAAGAAGCAGGGAAATGCTTATCTTGCCTTTGCACAGGCAATGGAAAATCAACAGCTTATGACGATTGAGCAGCTGGAACAGATTCTTTTGGATTATCGGTGCGAAAACAATTTTACGGCATCTGATATGGATGCCCTGAAGAGTGATGATGTAGACAGTATTCTTCCACTTTTTCTTCCTGTAGACAGTGAAGCGTATTATGGAATTGCAGGGACGGCAGTCCGTACCCTGATGAGACTGGTAGACACTGGACTATATCCAGACAAAGCCTATATCATGCAGAAGACAGAGGATGAAAACGGTGCCCTGCAGAAGGTTGAGGGCGAGAAGGGATTTGTCAGTGCGCTAGGTGGTAAGGGCAATGCGCTTCAGTTTACTGCTTCTGTATTTGGGCAGGAAAAGTTCGCATCGGTGGATGAGGATGCGCTGGATGCGATCGGTGAATTATTGAACTGTATTAATGGATTGTATGTTTCCGAGTGTAAGGACGGAAGTTCTCTGGAACTGATGCCCCCTTCCTTCAAGAACGGAATTCAGGGCTTTGAAAGCAGAAAAATGCTTGTCCTGCCAATTCATATTAAAAATGACTGTGTCGATCTTATGATCGCCATCGGTGATGAGATTGAAATGAAGTAGGAGGAAAAGGAAGATGGCTAAAATACTCGTTGTGGATGATTCCAGAACATCCAGGAAAATACTGAAGGGTTTGCTTGAAGAGAACGGTCATGAGGTCATAGCCGAGGCTGTAAATGGAGATGACGGGTATCTGAAATACAAGGAGTTACATCCGGATATTGTGACCATGGATATTACTATGCCAGTAACAGATGGTATCCAGGCACTGCAGCTTATTAAACATGAAAATGAAAAAGCAAGAGTGATCATGATTACAGCAGCGGGTCAGAAAGAGAAGATGATCCAGGCTGTCAAGTATGGTGCTGATGAGTTTATCACCAAGCCTTTTGATAAGGAAGAGGTAGTAAAGGCAATCAATAAGATTGTAGAATCACTGTAATAAAAAGGGGCTGATGACAGCCCCTTTTTAAAAGGAAAAAAGATTAATTGTTACAGGGTATTTTTCAAGATTGAGAGGGATTTATGGTATCAATTAAGGATGTGGCAAAGCACGCCGGGGTTGCGATTTCTACCGTATCAAAGGTGCTGAATGGGTATCCCAATGTCAGTGAAGAGACAAGGCAGCGGGTAAATAAGGCGGTGGAAGAACTGAACTTTGTGCCCAATTCCGTAGCAGCGGCGCTTTCCTCCAAGCAGGCGGGAAGAGTGGCACTTCTGATCAACAGCAATATGAAGACAAATGCGATCGATGAGATTGATATGCAGTATATTTCAGGCGCCCTGAATAAGGCTATGGAGCTGAACCTGGATGTGATCACACTGTTTTTCTTCATGTTTCAGAATAAAACGGCAGATGAGGTGGCAAGATATCTGCAGTCCCAGAGTATCACCGGGATCATTATTTATGGAATGAGTAAAGAGGATAAGGTGCTTCACCGTCTGATCTCGACCGGCAAGTTCAAATGTGTGGTGATCGATGCGCCTTTTGTCAATGTCAGTACAAGCTGTATCGGGGTAGATCACAGAAGGGCGCAGTATGAGGTGGCGGCCAAGACTGTCATGGAGAATAACTGTAAGAGGATCCTGTATATTGCCGGGAAGCGGAATGGCTATGTGACGGATGAGAGGATCAGGGGCATGGAGGATCTTGTAAAA
>CACXDC010000174.1 GCA_902766365.1 uncultured Lachnospiraceae bacterium
ACTGGGGCATCGTCGGACTTCTGCATGACATTGATTTTGAACAGTATCCAGAGCAGCACTGTATCAAGGCACCGGAGCTTTTACGGGCAGCCGGTGTATCTGAGGATATCATCCATTCAGTCTGCAGCCATGGCTATGAGCTTACGGTAGATATCAAACCGGAGCATGAGATGGAGAAGGTGCTGTATGCAGTAGATGAACTGACAGGACTGATCGGGGCAGCAGCACTGATGAGACCCTCAGGCAGTGTACAGGATATGGAGCTGAAATCCCTGAAGAAAAAGTACAAGAGCAAGGGCTTTGCTGCAGGCTGCTCCAGAGAGGTCATTGAAAGAGGCGCAGAGATGATGGGGATTCCGCTGGATGAGCTGCTGACAAGAACGCTGGAAGCCATGAGAAGCTGTGAAGCGGATATTGCTGAGGCCATGAAGAAGGAAGAAGCATAAAAGGAATAACAGAACATAAAAGACAGTATAAAGAAGGAACAGTAAAAGCCTGGGAAAGGGAGTAGTTTATGGAATATACAGTAGAAACAAGATGCCTGCATCTGGAGGAAGAAAAGAATAAGGATAAAGATTTTGGTTCGGTCAGCTTTCCTATTTATCAGACAGCGACCTTTGCGCACTACGGGGTAGGAAGAAGCACCGGCTATGATTATACGAGACTGCAGAACCCGACAAGGGAGCAGCTTGAGAAGATCGTGGCTTCCCTGGAGGGAGGATGTGATGCTATCGCTTTTGCCAGCGGTATGGCAGCGATCGCAACACTTATGGAGTGCTTTAAGCCCGGTGATCATCTGATCGTGGACGGTGACCTGTATGGCGGCACAATCAGACTTTTCAACAGTGTCTGCAAGAACAAGGGCATTGAGATCACAGCTATTGAGCTTGCCAAGGAAGATCCTCTTCCTTATATAAAGGAAAATACAAAGGCTGTTTATGTGGAAACACCCACCAATCCCATGATGAATGTGACGGATATCCTGAAGCTTTCAGAGATCACGAAGGAAAAGGGACTGCTCCTGATCGTGGACAATACATTCCTTTCTCCGTACTTCCAGAATCCACTGGCACTTGGGGCAGATATCGTGGTACACAGCGGTACCAAATATCTTGGCGGTCACAACGACACGATCGCCGGATTCCTGGTAACAAACAGAGAGGATGTTAAAGAGCAGCTCCGTTTCTACTACAAAACAACAGGAGCAGCACTGGCACCCTTTGACAGCTGGCTGATCCTGCGTGGTATCAAGACACTTGCGATACGTATGGAGCGTGCACAGGAAAATGCCATGGCGATCGCAGAGTGGCTGAAGGGTCAGAGCTGTGTGACAAAGGTTCTTTATCCGGGGCTGCCGGAGCACCCGGGGTATGAAGTGATGAAGAAGCAGGCAAGAGGCTTTGGCGGCATGCTGACCTTTGAGGTGGATACGACAGAGCGTGCACAGGGGATCCTGGAGCATGTAAAGCTGATCCAGTTCGCCGAAAGCCTTGGTGGTACGGAAAGCCTGATCACTTATCCGGTGACCCAGACACATGCGGATGTACCGAAGGACAAGCTTCTTGAAAATGGAATTACAGACAGAGTGCTGAGGCTCTCTGTGGGAATCGAAGGAAAAGAGGATCTGATCGCAGATCTTGCGCAGGCCTTTGCAGAAGCACTGAAGTAACTGGCAGAAGGCTGAAGGTCTGAGAGGAAAATGCAGTGCTGACTGCAGGGAAAAAGGAAGGAATAAGGAAGAGAGCAGAATGAGTGAGAGAAATCTGGATTTTGATACACCGGTAGAACGTAAGGGTACGGACTGCCTGAAATATGATTTTGCCGTAGAAAGGGGAATGCCGGCAGATATATTGCCTCTGTGGGTGGCAGATATGGATTTTAAGACAAGCTCCTATATCCAGGATGCACTGGCTGCCCAGGTTTCTCATGGCATTTACGGCTACAGTGATTCCAAAGAGGATTATTTTGAGGCTGTAAAGGGCTGGATGGAAAAAAGGCATGGCTGGCAGGTAGAAGAAAAGTGGCTGGTCAAGACGCCGGGTGTGGTGTTTGCCCTTGCCATGGCAGTGAAGGCCTTCACGAAAGAGGGAGAGGCTGTCATGATCCAGCAGCCGGTCTACTATCCTTTCAGCAGCGTGATCAAAGATAACGGCAGGAAGCTTGTCAGCAATACGCTGGTACAGAAGGAAGATGGCCATTATGAAATGGATCTTGCCGATTTTGAACAGAAGGTAAAGGAAGAAAAGGTAAAGCTCTTTTTCCTCTGCAATCCCCACAATCCGGTAGGAAGAGTCTGGGACAGGGAAAGTCTTCTTGCGATTGGCAGGATCTGTCTGGAAAATCATGTGACCGTTGTCAGTGATGAGATCCATGCAGACTTTATCTTTGAAGGAAAGCATCAGGTATTTGCTGACCTGAGTGATGAGATCAGGGATATAACCGTGACCTGTACAGCCCCCAGCAAGACCTTTAATATCGCAGGACTTCAGGTGTCCAATATCTTTATTGCAAATGACAGCCTCAGAAGACGGTTCATAAAGGAAATCTCAGCGGCCGGTTACAGCCAGGTCAATGCGCCCGGACTTGTGGCCTGCAGGGCAGCCTATGAGCATGGGGAAGAATGGTATCAGGGCATGATGTCCTATGTCAGGTCCAATATTGATTTTACGGAGCAGTATATCAGAGAGCAGATGCCGGAGATCAGAATGAGAAGACCGGAAGGAACTTATCTTCTCTGGCTTGACTTCAGAAGCCTTTCCCTGACTAAAGAAGAACTGGAGGATCTGATCATCAGAAAGGCGGGTCTCTGGCTTGACAGCGGTGCTATTTTCGGAGCCTGCGGAGAGGGCTTTCAGCGGATCAATGCAGCCTGCACAAGGGCTACTTTGACAGAGGCACTTCAGCGGATCAGAAATGCAATAAAAAATTCTTAAATTCCTATTGACATACTAGGAAAAGAGAGGTATGATATCCTCAACAGGAAAACATAGTATTCATACTAGATTAGTAGAGAATATATCGGAGGATGAAAAAATGAGTAAAATTGTAGAAAGTTCATTAGAATTAGTTGGAAAGACACCCCTTCTTAAATTAAACCGCTATACTGCCAAGAATGGCATCACAGATGCAACCATTCTTGCCAAGCTGGAGTACTTAAATCCCGCAGGATCTGTGAAGGACCGTATCGCCCTTGCCATGATTGAGGATGCAGAGAAGAAGGGAACCCTGAAGGAAGGCGCTACCATTATCGAGCCTACCAGTGGAAATACCGGTATCGGTCTGGCAGCAGTTGCCGCAGCCAAGGGATACAAGGCGATCCTGACACTGCCTGAGACCATGAGTGTTGAAAGAAGAAACCTGTTGAAGGCATATGGTGCAGAGCTTGTCCTGACAGACGGCTCCAAGGGTATGAAGGGTGCCATTGCCAAGGCAGAAGAATTAAAGGAAAGCATTCCTGGATCTGTGATCCTCGGACAGTTCGTAAATCCTGCAAACCCTGCAGTACACAAGGCTACCACAGGTCCTGAGATCTGGGATCAGACTGACGGTAAGGTTGATATCTTCGTAGCTGGTGTAGGTACCGGCGGAACCATTACCGGTGTTGGCGAATATCTGAAGGAGCAGAATCCTGATGTAAAGATCGTAGCAGTTGAGCCGGCGACAAGCCCTGTTCTTTCCAAAGGAACCCCCGGTGCACACAAGATCCAGGGAATCGGTGCAGGCTTTGTACCTGATGTCCTGAACACCAAGGTATATGATGAAGTTATCACCATTGAGAACGAAGATGCTTTTGCAGAGGGCAAGAAGTTTGCTGTCAGTGAAGGAATCCTTGTAGGTATTTCTTCCGGTGCAGCACTGAAGGCAGCAGGAATCCTTGCAGCAAGACCTGAGAATAAAGGAAAGACCATTGTAGTCCTGCTTCCCGATTCCGGAGACAGATATCTGTCCACTCCCTTATTTGCAGAATAAAGCAGACAAAGAAGAATAAAAAGAAATAAGTGGAACCGTAGATGGCGGGTCACCCTGAATAGAAAGGTGATCCGTCATCTTGCTGTGTGCAAAACACATTGCCAGCAGGAGAAGGAGATGTTACAATGAGCATTGCGACGGAGGATATAAATCGATGTTAAATCAGTTTTCAAGAACAGAGCTTTTACTGGGAAGGGAAGCTCTCGACCATTTGGAGAATGCCCATGTGGCAATTTTCGGAATCGGCGGTGTAGGCGGCTATGTAGCAGAGGCTCTTGTCAGGAGCGGCGTAGGTACCTTTACACTGGTAGATGATGACAAGATCTGTCTGACCAATCTGAACCGTCAGATCATAGCAACCAGACAGACCATAGGAAAATATAAAACGGAAGTGATGAAGGAACGGATCCTTTCCATTAATCCACAGGCACAGGTGAATGTGCATAACTGCTTTTTCCTGCCGGAGAATGCAGCAGATTTTGACTTCGCTTCCTATGATTATGTGGTAGATGCGGTAGATACCGTAACCGCCAAGATCCAGATCATCATGCAGGCAAAGGAAGCAGGTGTACCTGTGATCAGTTGTATGGGTGTGGGAAACAAATTAAATCCGACCGATCTGTGTATTGCGGATATTTATAAGACAAGCATCTGTCCCCTTGCCAAGGTCATGCGCCGGGAGCTGAAAAAGCGTGGCGTAAAGAAGCTGAAGGTGCTGTATTCCAAGGAAGAGGCCATGAAGCCGATCGAGGATACACAGAACAGCTGCAGAACACACTGCGTCTGTCCGCCCGGCACCCAGAGGACATGTACCATCAGACGGGCTATTCCGGGAAGTACTTCCTTTGTACCATCGGCGGCAGGACTTATCATTGCTTCCGAGGTAGTAAAGGATCTGACCGGAATCAGACACGATAAAAAGGGTTGAGAACATGGAAAGAAAAACGATACAGGATCTGACAGAAGAGACGAGAGAAAAGCTGGTTATTGATATCAGAAGTGAAGAAGATTATAAGAGAGAAACCTATCCTGATGCCATTCACATTTTCCATGAGGATTTCATGGATGAGCTTGACAGGGTGCCAAAGGACAGGCCGGTCTATCTGATCTGCTACACAGGACAGAAGAGTGATGATATCGCAGAAGAACTGTCAGGACAGGGCTATGAGATCTACAGCATTGACGGAGGCTTTCATTCCTATCTGCGCTATAAGCTGCAGAAGCTCATGGAAAAGGAAGAGGACAAACAGGATCGCTGTAAGGAAGCCGAGCGGAGCATTGTCAAGAAGTTCCGCAAGGAGATCTGGCGTAAGTTTACCAAGGCGATCAATGAATATGAACTGATCCAGGACGGGGATAAGATCGCTGTGTGTATCTCGGGCGGCAAGGATTCCATGCTGATGGCGAAGCTCTTTCAGGAGCTGGAGCGCCATGGGAAAAAGAACTTTGAAGTCGTTTATCTGGTGATGAATCCCGGCTATAATGAACTGAATTACCAGACGATCCTGAATAATGCAAAGCTTCTGGAGGTTCCGGTCACTGTCTTTAAGACGGAGATCTTTGACACGGTGGCAGATATCACGGAGTCTCCCTGTTATCTGTGTGCCCGTATGAGAAGAGGCTATCTGTACAGCAAGGCAAAGGAGCTTGGCTGCAATAAGATCGCACTTGGACATCACTTTGATGATGTGATCGAAACGATCCTGATGGGTATGCTCTATGGAGCACAGATCCAGACGATGATGCCAAAGCTCCACAGTACCAACTTTGAAGGCATGGAGCTGATCAGACCACTGTACCTGATCCGGGAAGCGGATATCATCAAATGGATGCATTATAATGAACTGCACTTTATCCAGTGTGCCTGCAGGTTTACAGAGAACTGCGCATCCTGCGGCGGCACGGAAAAGGGCTCTAAACGGGCTGAGATCAAGGCGTTGATCCATGAACTTGCCGAAAAGAACCCTGTGATTGAAAAGAATATTTTCCGCAGTGTGGAAAATGTAAATTTAAGTACCGTAATTGCTTATAAGCAGGACGGGGTCACCCATCACTTTCTTACGACTTACGCTGGGCACGGATCAGATTCTGATAAAAGCTGACCGCACCCGGCAGGCAGTTGTAAACAATATTTTCATTCAGGCCATGCATGCCTTTCATCTGCTCCGGACCGTAAATAACGGGAGCGAAGCGGATACAGCTGTCACAGATACACTGATAGAACTGGGCATCTGTAGCACCGGTCATGACGTAGGGGCTGACAGGAAGACCCGGAAAGGTCTCTGCGATCACAGACTCTACCTGACGGAAGGCAGCACCGTTTATATCAACCGGTGTTGTATAATCATTGGCATGCAGGACTTCCATCGTAAGACCATATTTTGAAGCGAGCTTTTCCATAATGGAAAGGCTTTCTTTTTGTCCCTGATGGGGAATAAAACGCATGTTGGCACTGACGCTGGCTTCCTGTGGGATCACATTGCAGGCGTCGGAGCCGGACTGCATGGTAAAGGCAATGGTAGTCTGCAGCATGGCACCGGCCTGGGCGCTGATACTGCCAAGAAGCGGCTTTAATACCGGAGCAAACAGCCAGAGATTGCCAAATACCAGTTTTAAGGGGAAGGGGGCATAAGGAGCCAGCTTCCGGAACATGGCAGATACTTCCGGCGGGAATTTACGCTGGAAAGGTGTATGCTTTTCCACCTCATTAACAAAGGCGGCAAGTCTGGGAATGGGGGTATTTTTGGTGGGAGCGCTGGCATGACCGCCTGTAGACCTGGCAGTAAATTTCACATCTGCCTTGCCCTTTTCAAAAACACCGACCATGGCAAAATTGCCCCTGATACCACCGATCGGATCAGTAATGATACCACCGCCTTCATCACAGACAAGGAAAAGACGGATGCCTCTTCTTTTCAGTTCTTCTACGATCTTTGGGGCACCGTCACCGGCCCATTCCTCTGTACAGGAAGAAGCCAGATATACGTCACAGGCAGGTGTATAGCCTTCAGAAAGCAGCTCTTCCACGGCCTGGAAAAAGGCCATGACAGAACATTTGGTGTCGGAGGCGCCTCTTCCCCAGACCTTTCCGTCTGCAATGTCCCCGGAAAAAGGAGCATGGCTCCACTCCCCCTCTGCGGGGACTACATCCTGATGGCTCATCAGAAGAATTGGATTTTCATGGCTTTCTCCCTTCCAGTAATAGAGAAGGTTCCCATCGATCACTGTTTTTTCAAGATGTTTATGGACTAATGGAAACAGCTCCTCCAGAACCTTATGGAAGCCGAGAAATTTTTCCTCTTCATGGATTCCGGCATGGGAGGTTGTGTCATACTGGATCATCCTCGAAAGTTTTTCTGCAAGCATCCGGGCTTTTTCTGTTTCTTCCGGTGCCGTATAGGAAGACTTCTTTGAAGGCATCAGAAGAGTATGGATCACAGCGATAAGCAGCAGAACGATAAGAAGGGAAAGGACTGCTGCAAGGATCAGTAAAATGATTTTCATGATTTGTCACCTGCTTTCGTATGGAGATCAGTTTCCTGTGCCAGAGCTTTTGCCTTCTGACGGTAGAAGAGAAAAGCGATACCGATCGCAAGGCCGCCGGAAGGAATGATCATAAAACTGGTGGAACCTGTCAGGGAAGGAACCAGGATGAACAGCAGACTCATCAGGACAAGAGGAGCGGCTGCGATCTTCAGGTTTCCACGGAAGTACTTATAGGCCATGGCACCAAACAGAGCCGGCACTACATTTTCAAAAGCAGGCTGCAGGACTTCACTCTGTAAAACGGGCTGGAGCGGTACCAGTAAAAGGACACCGAGAGCCAGTACCAGGATCGTAACAAGGGAAGAGGTTGCAATGGAAAGCGTGGAGATGATCTCATTTTCCGGGGTACCGCTTTTCGCACCAACCTGATCCCTGGCATTGATGGCACAGGGGATCTTCATATTGATCAGGTTTCCCGTGATAAAGGCCAGATAGCCGCCGCCTGCACCCAGCATGGGTGTATATACAAGAAATTCCACGATACTGCTCACAAACCAGATGATCCCTACAGAAAGGAAGCCTTTGCCAACGGCAGAGAGATCTGGCATGGCACCAAGGAACAGACCGATCAGAAAGGGAGCGCCAACCAGAAGAACCAGTGTGATAACGGAAAAGATCCTTCCGAGGATATGGGTCCCGGCATTGTATTTTTCAAAAGATTCGTTATTCATGTAAGACTCGCCTCCTTATAAGTACAGATTTGCTATGACAGCGGCTGCCATGCCAAGGAGCATGCTGCCGGCAATGGAGAAGCTGTCGATCCAGACCTTTTTCTTCTTTTCGGAAAGATACAGGCAAAGTGCCATGGCAAGGCCGGAAACCGCAACTACGATAAGGGGAAGGATGCTTCCCGAGAAAGTAAACAGACCATTTCCGGAAACGAAACCGCCGATATAGCTGCCGATGTAAGCAGAAACAAGACCAATGAACATGGCGCTCATCGCCTGATCACCAAAGCCACCCTGACTGCTTTCTTTCCTGGTGTTTTTCTGCAGCTTTTTCAGATAGCTTTTGTTGAAAATAACGGAAAGCGCCATTCCCCAGATGATACAGATGCTCATCAGAAGAGCAATGGTAACAAAATTCTGGGGTGTCATTTCACGGGCAGAGAGCGAGGTCATGCCAACCTGTTCCGCTGCTGCCTGGGCAACCTGGGTTTCATAGTGCAGGGCGCCGATCACAGAAAGCCTGAGCCAGGGCCATGGGGTACCAAGGCTTCCGGACAGGGCGATTACGCCAAGCAAAATGCCGACACTTGGCAGGACCGAAAAGGTGGCACTTGACAGGATCACCTGCTTTAGTCTGGTCTGATCCATGCCAATGGCAACACCGGCCCGGTAGGCACGGATCAGAAAAATGACACATACGACGGCAACAAAGGCTATAATGCCGCCGCAGATCCCATACAGAGGGATGCTGTTCAGCAAAGACAGAATGTTCATGATAAATCCTCCTTGATAAAGTTATTTTCCATGCCGGAAACAGGATGGCCATTCGAAAGAAGAGCCGACCGGAAGGTGCCGGCAAACAGGGCAGAAAGTGCCTTTGTATGTTCTATGATATCAAAGGACATATTCTGGCTCAGCCAGTTTGTGATCTGGCCATAGAATTCGCATTTCATAAAGTCACCCACAAGCAGAAGGTCTTCTTCCTGAATGAAAGTATAATCTTCCAGTGTCCTGGCACATTCCATATAGCGTTTCACTGCATAATCACAGGCAAACAGAAGATGTTTTTCGACGATTTCACGATTTCCGGAATTCCACACATGGAGCAGGGCTCTTTTATTCCGGTCCAGTTCTTCGGAAATCTCCAGAAGGCAGTCACTGATATTTAGATCATCCGGAATCAGCTGTATGATACGGTCAAGCATCTGGATAATGATCGCTTCTACCAGGGAAGGAATATCCTGAAAATGATAATAAAAGGAATTCCGGTTGATCTGGCAGTCATCTACGATCATTTTCACGGTGATGTTGGTTAATGGGGTTTCATTGAGAAGCTTCAGAAACGAATTTTCAATCGCCTTTTTGGTAAAAGAAGGCATGTCCTCACTCCTTTGACAGATTCTTTTCCCTCATCTTACCATTTTGGCAGAGAGATATCAAATGGATTCCGGAGGGAAGTCCAAGGAGAAAGGGAACGATTGTAGAACTGAAACGGAAAACAAGGATGGCAGTGGCTGCAGAAGAGGAATTACAGAAGGGAGCCAGAAAAAGGGTAAAGAGAAGCTCCATGGAACCGAAGCCGGATGGAAGGGGAATCGCACCGGCAAGCAGAAAAGTGGCGCTCATGGCAGCAAAGATGAGGAATACAGGAAGAGAAAGGCTGTCTGTAAACATACAGGGGATCAGGTTAAACAGGCACTGCATGAGGAGCGTGAGAAAAAGCAGAAGGCAGAACAGCTTTTTGTCATGCAGGATACTTCTGGCTTCTTCCTGAAGCAGAGTGACCTCTTCCTGAAGCTGTGACAGGGTGTGAACAGCTTTCTCTTTTTTTCGGCAGACAGCAGAAGCACCGGAAAAGAGAAGATCAGAAAAGTGTCTGCTGAATGTCATCATGAGTAAAAAGAGAATGATCAGGATACAAAGCAGAAACCCGGCAAAAATAAGCCCTTCAGATAC
>CACXDC010000175.1 GCA_902766365.1 uncultured Lachnospiraceae bacterium
CAACAAGAAAGAATCCTGCCCGGAGGGCTTTTTTATGTCTTTGGAACATTACGGAGTAATTTACTATGACATAAAAAAAGCCCGGAAACATCACGTTTCCGGGACTTCTTAATGTTTACTATACAATTCCCTGGGCGGTCATAGCATCCGCAACCTTCAGGAAACCTGCTATATTAGCACCAGCTACATAGTTGCCTTCAAGGCCATACTTCTTAGCTGCATCATCCAGATTGTGGAAGATGTTAACCATGATTCCCTTCAGCTTGTTATCAACTTCTTCGAATGTCCAAGAAAGTCTCTCGGAGTTCTGGCTCATTTCAAGTGATGAAGTAGCAACACCACCGGCATTGGAAGCCTTACCAGGTGCAAACAGAACACCATTCTTCTGGAGATATTCAGTAGCTTCGATTGTTGTAGGCATGTTAGCACCTTCAGCTACTGCGAAGCATCCGTTGGCAACCAGTGTCTTGGCATCCTCAAGAGACAGCTCGTTCTGTGTTGCACAGGGAAGTGCGATATCAACCTTAACACTCCACTGATTGGTTCCTTCAGCCTTCTTATCATGATACTCTGCGCTCTTTCTTGCTGCAGCGTACTCTGTCAGTCTTGCTCTCTTCACTTCCTTGATTTCCTTCAGAAGTGCTACATCGATTCCTTCGGGATCATAGATCCATCCGGTAGAATCAGAGCAGGTAACAACCTTTGCACCAAGCTGTTCAGCTTTCTGGATTGCATAGATTGCTACGTTACCAGCTCCGGATACAGCAACGGTCTTGCCTGCGATATCCTTGCCGTTGGACTTTAACATCTCTTCTGTGAAGTATAACAGACCATAACCTGTTGCTTCAGTTCTTGCAAGAGAACCGCCATAGCTTAAGCCCTTACCGGTAAGAACACCTTCATAAAGGCCTTTGATTCTCTTGTACTGTCCATACATATATCCGATCTCTCTTGCTCCGGTTCCGATATCACCGGCAGGAACATCGGTATCTGCTCCAATGTGTCTGTAAAGCTCTGTCATAAAGCTCTGGCAGAATGCCATGATCTCTCTGTCAGATTTGCCCTTGGGATCGAAATCAGATCCACCCTTACCACCACCGATCGGAAGTCCGGTAAGAGAGTTCTTAAAGATCTGCTCAAAACCAAGGAACTTGATAATTCCAAGATTTACACTGGGATGCAGTCTTAAACCACCCTTGTAAGGTCCGATAGCACTGTTAAACTGTACACGGAACGCATTGTTTACATGAACCTGTCCCTTGTCATCAACCCAGGGAACTCTGAAAAGGATCTGTCTTTCAGGAGTTACAAGTCTCTCCAGTAAAGCATCCTTTCTGTATGCTTCCTCATTTGCTTCAATAACAACTCTAAGAGATTCCAAAACCTCTTTTACCGCCTGGTGAAACTCAGGCTGGGCAGGGTTCTTTTCCACTACCATCTGAAATACTTCATCAACATATGACATTGTGATATGTCCTCCTTTTGTGTATGTTTGTACTTCTGATTACTTTTTTTGTATTATATATCATGTCAAAAAAAAGTACAATACACTTTATGCAATTAAATCGGAAAAGTTTTTTCGTACTTTTTTTAGTAAAAAAACTGACTGTTTTCTTTTCTTCTACAGGTAAACTTTCAGACTCTGGATACATTTTTCTTCAAAATCCATCAGTTCCTTAGCTACCTCTACTGACTCTTTTCCCGCATTTTTATGATGGTTCATGATCTTCCACATATCCGTAAGCCCCCGGTTATTCCCTTTTATCATCAGCTCCGCAATATGGCTTGTACTGTCATTCAGCATGGTATTTCCTGTGATCGCACTTTTCAGCATCAGTTCCTGGAAGCCACTGCTCTGATAGCTTTTCACCTGCTCCTTCATCAGGCATTTTGTAGCCTCCTGATAAAGAGACTGGTATCCCATCTCCTGCTGTCTGACAACCATGGCCAGATCATTGTCATAAATCTTATTGCCGATCATAGATGCTGCCTGCATAGCCATCTGTGTATTTTTCTGCACTTCCTGCAAAACCTTTGCATCATCTTCATTCATTCCGCTTTCCATCCTTCCTTTCACCTTCATTTTGCACTGTGGAAATGCCGCCTTCACGTCTGGCCGCAGTGCGATATTTCCTATGACTGAAAAAAAACAGAGTGAAGATATCTTCACTCTGTTCTAGCATTTCCCATATATTATATTTTATTCCAGATCCTGCAGTTCTGTGACTGCCCTGTTTCCTATTCTGTCAGTAGATTATTCATTGTCCTCATTCTGAACCGTATCAGCTCTGTCTGCCACACCTGTAGTATCCTCCGGTTCATTCTGCCCTGCTGTCTCTTCCAGTGTAGCCGCTTCCTCTGCTGCAGACGGTTCTGCAACCGCATCCACAGCTTCATCCTCCGTCTGCCGGTCTGCAGTCAGTGTCTCTTTCTGCGTTTCTGCTGTGACCACCGTTTCAGGCTTCTGCTGTATCTTCATTCCTTCAGCAGCTTTCTTTTCAAAAGGATATACAATTCCCCACTGCGCTCTCAGCTCATCCATGATCTTCATGATACGGATGGTCTCACTGTGAGGCATCTGTACACATTCCAGCTCTTTATTGTCCAGTGCTTTCAGGCAGGCTTCTATTTCATACTCATAGCCGCTGATCTGCTTCGGTCGCATATAGGCTGCAATCTGTTTATAAGAATCATCATAAACACGGATGGCCTCAAAATTATTGATATTGTCAATGACTGCAAAGCCTTTGGTGCCGTAGATCACACCTCTCCTGTCGCTCTGGGACACAATAGAACTGTTCAGCACCGCAACCTTCCCATCGGTATAACGGATCGTAATGCTGTTCTGCTCATCTACTCCTGTCTCTGTATAAGTACAGGAAGAATCAATTCCTTCTATACCTGTACCAAACAGCATGGCTGACAGATTCAGAGGATAAACACCTACATCCAGCAGTGCACCTCCTGCCAGGGACGGCTCCCTCAGCCTTGGCTTATCGCCTACCACATAACCAAGGTTTGCTGTCAGTGTCTTTAATTCACCTATGATTCCGCTTCCAAGAACCTCCTGGATCGTAGTCACCATAGGCATATAACGGATCCACATAGCTTCCGTGATAAATACTTCTTTTTCTCTTGCCAGGGAGATCAGTTCCTGTGCCTGCTGTGTATTAGCTGTAAACGCCTTTTCACACAGTACCGGCTTTCCATTCAGGATACAGAGTCTGGCATTTTCATAATGCTCTGAATGAGGGGTTGCAATATAGATCAGATCTATCTTCTTATCGGAAACCAGATCTTCATAGGAATCATAAGCTTTCTTACAGCCATACTTTGCTGCAAAGGCATCTGCCTTGACTCTCGTTCTGGACGCAACTGCATACAGCTTCACGCCCTTCATCTTCTTCACAGTCTCTGCCATGATCCCGGCTATATTACCGGTTCCCATAATACCAATATTGTACTTCTCAAACATAAGCATTCTCCTATTCTACATAATCGGATTTTACAAATGCCGTCTGTCCTTTATATTTTACTTTTGTCCAGCCATCTGCCTGCTTCATGATCAGATCCAGCTTTTCTCCGACATAAGCGGTTCCAAGGGAATCCGCTGTCGTACTTGCACTGGTACGAACCTTTACATTTTCTTTCACTGTGACCGTTCCTGAAACAGTTTCGGATCCTGTGTCGGTACTCTCAGCTGCATCGTTACCGGTATCTGCCACTGTCTCTTCTGATACCGTTTCCAGATATTCACTCTTGATATAGGCATCCTGTCCGTTGTATTCTATCCTGCTCCAGCCGTTTCCACGCTGTTCCAGAAGCTTGAATTCCTGTCCGACCTGTGCCTTATCGATCTTATCTGCCGTCTCACTGTCTGAAGTTCGGATATTTACTACATCTGTAGCCTTGACCATGGTAACTGTAGTAACTGTGCCTTCCGTACTTTCCTCTGCTCCCTCTGCAGTCTCTTCTTCTGTTTCTTCTGTCTGTGCCGCATCCGGAGTTTCCTCCTTGGCAAGGATCACACCGACATCTTCATTGATCTTTTCCTTCAGATATGCGACGTACTCATTCAGCTCATCATCTTCTGCAAGGAGGTCATTATACTCCACAACAACCTTATTGTTCAGATCAACTACGTCATCCTGAAGAGTTACCTCTTTGATATAATTCCTTACTGTATCATCATAGGTACCATCATTGATAAAGTACTGTCCGTCTCCGTCCTGACCGATATAGTATGTCTTCAGTCCCGGAAGCTCCTGATCAACATCTGTAAATTTCACCTCTGAGTATACATAAGCTACGTAAGTATTCTCGGCAAGTCCCGGCTTCGTATAAACATTCAATACCGGATAGCCCTCAATATACTTGCTCATCTCCTGTATACGGATCTTTTCAATGTCATTCAGATAAGTGTTCAGGGATGCGATCGTCTCCACATCTCCTGATGCCTGTGCATCGTAATACGTCTTGATAATATTGTTGATCTCAGGATAGGCATTTTCTTCCAGTTCATAAACCGGTGTACTGAGTCCTTCCACTGAAGCTGATTCTTCCTGTCCTGCGATTGCCGCAGCAGCTTCTTCCGCTTCCTTTTTCAGTGCCTCTTTCTGGTTTGCATTAATGGCAACAAATATGGTAATGAGTACACATACAACAAGAACAACCGGCATTACGATCTTAGTATTATCCATGATCCAGTCTTTGACTGCTATGGATTTTTCTTTCAGCATATGCAATTTGTTCTGATTGGATTGTTTCATAGCTTTCCTTTCTTTTATTCAAGGTGATGCAAATGCACCCGACAGGAATCGAACCTGCATTAAAGGCGTCGGAGGCCTTCGTTCTATCCATTAGACTACGGGTGCATAAAAAAATAATTATTACAAATTTGTTACATCACCTTGAATATCATATCATAAGAATCCCGTAATGTCTACCCCACCATTTATGAAAAAACTGTGAACCACGGATTCTGTCAGCAGAGCTGTTCGATCCGGTCGGTTTCTCTTCTGTAATAATAAACCGAATCTGCCAGGATTTCGCAGTCTGCCACGCAGTTTTCATTGATCTCTGTCACCATTTGGAGCAGTTCCTGTCTGTTCCGGTCTCCCTGATCCGGCAGGAGCAGGACCTCATGCACAGAGCTTGGCAAAATATAAAGATCCCTGCCGATCTTCCTGGCAAACTGCTTCAGTACACCCGGATAAAACATACATACAGCCCCCTGCAGCCTCTGGCGGTTACTGAGTACAAAGAGCGGGATCCTTATCTGATCCGACTGAAGTTCTTCCCGGAGTTTTTCCCTCTTTTCCTCTGCCCAGTTCCTGAAGATCAGCTCCTCGATCGGTTCTATAGACGCCGGATATCTGACAGGCGTATTGATCAGTGCCTCTGCAAACAGTTCCTTATCTGTAATGCCCCATTTTTCCAGATGCTCATTTTTAACCAGAATGGAAGCCTTTCCATAGAAAGGTGACTGCTGTACAGTATAATAACAGACAAGTGCCAGATTACACACCGGCCTCCAGGGCGTATCCAGCAGGAGCTTCTTATTTTTCTCATAATGGATCAGTCTGACAGAGATCTGTTCCTTCGCCGTTTCAAAATCAAGAAAATCTGACAGATTTACTTCCTCCGGGATCCTGCTCTGATGAAAGATCCTTGCAAGTGCTTCCACGATCTTCGGCATCGTCGTGCCCTCTTTGTAATTTTCATAAAAATCATTGATATATACCGTCGGTGATGTATTAAGCCCCTCCTCCTGGACGACGATACCAAGAAGTTCAACGCCATTGTTCTTTTTGACTGCTGTAGTTGTGATCTGAAACCTCTCCCCCATTGTTTTCTTCAGTTCCCTGACAACTGTTTCCGCAAATACATTAAAATTCATAGATGTGTTTTCCATAAGATACCTCTTTCTCAGATGTGTTTTTAGAATATTGTTGTTTTGAAGTTTCCGCTCTTATGTCATCGGAACATTACGGAGTAATTTCCTATGACACAAAAAAAGACAATGAATCGAAATTCATTGTCTTTCAGGCTTATCATTGTCTCGTGGTTCGTCTTATACTCTGGATAAGTATTCTCCAGTTCTGGTATCGATCTTGATCTTGTCACCAAGTTCAACGAATAAAGGAACGTTAACAGTTGCTCCTGTCTCTACGGTAGCAGGCTTGGAAGCACCAGTTGCTGTATCACCCTTGAATCCGGGCTCTGTATCTGTGATCTCAAGCTCAACAAACAGCGGAGGCTCAATAGCGAATACGCTGCCATTGTGGGAACATACCTTAACCATTTCGTTCTCTTTTACAAACTTCAGGGCATCGCCAACTGTATCAGCATCCAGTGCGATCTGCTCATAGGTTTCCACGTCCATAAAGTTATACAGGTCTCCGTCTGAATACAGATACTGCATATCTTTTCTATCGATTCGTGCCTGAGGACACTTTTCAGTAGGTCTGAAAGTCTTCTCTACTACGCCGCCACTCTTGATATTCTTCAGCTTAGTTCTTACAAATGCAGCTCCTTTACCGGGCTTTACATGCTGGAACTCAATAATCTGGTAAACATTATTATCTAACTCAATCGTAATACCATTTCTGAAATCACCTGCAGAAATCATTAAAATATTCCTCCTAAAATTCTCACGTTATAATTCTTATTAAGTTTAATATAAATACCGATAATTTTCAACTGTTTTCTGCTACTAATTGCAAAAAACTACTTTCCCTGCCTTTCCAGCAGGAAATCTACTGCCTCCAGATAGCCTGGAAGACCATGGCCGTAAATCTGTTTATCACATGCCGGTGCTGTCACGGATACCTTCCGGAACTCTTCCCGGTTTGTGATATCGGAAATATGGATCTCCACCTTCGGCATAGTCACACTGGCAAGGGCATCATGGATCGCATAGCTGTAATGGGTATAGGCACCCGGATTGATGACGATTCCTTCTGTTCCGTCAAAGTAGGCATCCTGGATCCTGTCAATGATGGCACCTTCGTGGTTACTCTGGAATACCTCTATGGTGCATCCTGTCTCTTCTCCCTTTTTTGCGATCATCTGCAGCAGGTAATCATAATCCTGTGTTCCATAGATATTCTTCTCACGAATCCCGAGAAAATTCAGGTTTGGCCCGTTAATAATCAAGATTTTCATTTTTCTTCCCTGTCCCTTCCATTCCATCTCTCTTCCCCCTGAAGCCTGCAGATCTCATCAATGATCTCATCAAAATTCTTTTCTCCCACATCGATCACATGATCTGCACACGCTTCATATAAGGGTGCTCTCTGTTCCAGTAATGTCCTGATCCTTCCCTGCGGATCTTCTCCCTGAAGGAGTGGTCTTGTAGTATCATACTTCAGTCTCTCATACACCCTTTCCGGTGTGATCCTGAGATAATAAATGCTCCCAAGCTCAGCAAGAAGTCTGGCATTTTCTTCCCTGAGAGGGAGCCCGCCACCGGTAGCGATGATCCTGTTGTCCTCTGTCCGGATCAGTTCCCTGATACAGTCCGTTTCCATTGCCCGGAAACAGGCTTCTCCTTTTTCTGCAAACAGTTCGGAAATACTCATTTTCTGTTTTTTCTCAATCCATTTATCTGTATCGATCAGCGTCCTCCTGAGTGCATAGGAAAGCCGGATCCCCGTGCTTGTCTTACCACATCCCATAAACCCGATCAGTATGATATTATTTTTCATCCGTTCCTATCCTTTGACTTTTTCCTGCAGCAGGACGGACACCTTGTGGATCACGTCCTCCGGTACTTTGGTGTCCAGAAACAGCTCATAGGCAATGATCCCCTGATAAAGGAGCATCTGGATACCGCAGTATGCATCTCCACCAGCTTCCTTCACAAGCTTCATAAATCTGGTTTCACAGGGCTTGTAGATCAGATCATAGGCTATGCTGATATGCTGGTAAAAAGCCGGATCCTTTATCACAGCATCCTCTGTGTGGGGATAAAGTCCCACACTGGTTCCCTGGATAGCTGTCATCTTTTCCTCCGGCAGCTTCTCATAATCTGTAAGTGCCATGGGAATGATACAGTCCCTTCCATACGCCCCGTTCACTTCCTCTGCAAGAGCTGCCGCCTTTTCGTAAGAACGGTTCAAAAGATATACTCTTTTTGCCCCCTTCTCAGCACAGAGAAAAGCTGCTGCCCTGGCTGCACCTCCTGCCCCGAGAAGGATCATGTCTTTTCCTTCAAATACAATTCCTTTTTCTTCCATGGCCCGGTACAGCCCCATCATATCTGTATTATAGCCCCGGAAGCCGTTTTCTGTTCTGACAAGGGTATTCACGGCACCGATCTTCTCTGCCAGCCCTTCTACGCAGTCAAGGCAGGAGATCACTTCCTGCTTGTAGGGTACTGTCACATTCAGTCCAAGTACGTTCAGGCTGTAAGCACCTGCAACCGCCTTCTGCAGATTGCCCTGCTCCACATGAAAGGGCACATAGACCAGATTGTCATGCATCTCTTCCGCTACCGTATTATGGATCGCAGGTGAAAGGGTATGCTCTACCGGATTTCCGATCAGACCGCAAAGTCTTGTATGTCCGTTAATTTCCATATGCTATCTTCCTTTCCCCTGAACCAGAAATTCTCTGCCTTCTTTTCTGCATTTCTTCTTATAAAAGTGTAAAACGATCCATTCCAGTCGTCGCTTCAGAATGATCTGGATCTCTTCTTTTTTATCAATGGGCTTTGTCAGAATGGAAAAAATCCCAACCCTTCTGGCCCCCCATACATCGGTGAAAAGCTGATCCCCCACAAACAGGGTTGTTCCTCTGTCTGTTCCCATCTTTTCCATGGCTTCCTCATAGCCTCTTTTCGCCGGCTTGCCCGCTTTGAAAATATAGGAAACATGGACACTGTCATTAAACATCCTGACTCTCGGCTCTTTATTATTGGAAAGAAGCATGATCTGAAACCCTGTTTTCTTAAGCCTCTCCATCAGTGCAATGCTTCTTTCATCTGCCGGGGCTCCGTGCTCTACCAGTGTATTGTCGATATCAAAAATAATCCCCCGGAATCCCTTCCGGTAATATTCTTCGTAATCAATCCCATAAGCCGAATCCATATACAGATCCGGATAAAAACTCTGCAGCATAGTATTCCTCATTTCTCTCTTTGATGAGTATAACAAAACACCCTGCACTTGTGCAAGGTGTTGTTTATTCTACCTGTATGAAACAGTCCCTCTGCATATGCCCAGGCTGTTTATTTACGGAATACCATACCATCTTCCGGATTTATCGAAATGGTACTTCCTACAAAATACTGGTAGTCCTGCAAAATGGAATCCTTCTTCATATCAGAGATCGCCTTCTGCATATCCAGATTCATCAGACTGCTCTCACTGCCAAGATAATCGAATGTTTCTTCCTTATGGAAGGTCATCGAGATCTCAGAAGGATTCACAGAGGTTCTCTTCTGTAATGTACTCTCTTCTGCAGCATCCTGCTGTACCTGTTGTGTGCCTGTACTCTGTTCCTTTACTGCATCTACGGCTACTGTACTCTCAGGTACTGTCTTTGGCTGTTCATCTATCTTCTGTGGAGTAACTGCAGAGGCTTCCGGTATCCGGTAATAAGCTGGTATGTTATTGTATCCTGACATCAGACTGACTGCCATCGCTTTACTCCTTTCTGCCAATATTACTGCATTATCATACCACATATATCGGCCTTATGGAATAAAAAATTAGCGTCACCAGCATATTTCGTATATTTTCGTGATTTTACTTTTTCAGGCCGTCTCAATCCCGGCTGCCTTAAGAAGCTTCCCTGTATAGGGATCTTTATGGTGGAAATAAACCTCTTCCACATCTCCGCTCTCCCGGATCTGGCCCAGCTGCATGATCAGCACATGATCACACATCTCATATACCACCCGCAGGTCATGGGAAATAAACAGGATTGAAAGATTCATTTCCTTCTGGATCTCTTTTAAAAGGGCAAGGATCTGTGCCTGGATCGTCACATCCAGTGCTGATACCGGTTCATCTGCGATCAGAAGCTCCGGTTCCAGCATCAGGGCTGCAGCAATGGCAATCCGCTGCCTCTGTCCACCGGAAAGCTCTCTTGGAAAACGTTCCAGGATTTTTTCTTCCAGCCCGACTCTCTGCAGCATGGTCTTCACCTTCTGTACTCTCTCTTCTTTTGACAGACCACCCTTCAGACGCAGCGGCTCCTCCAGGATCCATGCAATCCTTTGCGAAGGATTTAAGGATCCGTAGGGATCCTGGAATACCATCTGTGGCTGCACGGTATTTCTTATGATCGTCCCTTCATAGGGGATCATCTGCAGAATGCTTCTGGCAAGCGTTGTCTTGCCGCTTCCGCTTTCCCCCACAAGTCCGAGGATCTCTCCCCGTTTCATGGTGAAGGAAATATCCTTCAGTACCTGTATGCTTTTTTTCTTCTCAAAAGGAGTTTTGCGGCTTACAGGATAAGATACCTGCAGATCCGTAACCTCCAGAATATTTTCTGTCATCATGAATCCTTTTCCGTCTTTCTGACTACCTTTGGAATGGCTGCGATCAGCTTCTTCGTATATTCTTCCTTCGGATGATAAAAGATCTCATCTGCGGATCCATTCTCTACCACATAACCGCCCTTCATCACGAGCACCCGTTCACATAACTGGTGCACCAGGCTTAAATCGTGGGAAATAAAAAGAATGGCTGTCTTCTTCTCCTGATTGATCCTTTTCAGCAGCGCTACGATCTGCTCCTGGATCGTCACATCCAGTGCTGTCGTCGGTTCATCTGCGATCAGGATCTTCGGATCACAGATCATGGCAGCGGCGATCATGACACGCTGGCGCATACCGCCGGAAAGCTCATGGGGATACTGTTCATAAACCCGTTCCGGCTCATGCAGCTCTACCTTCTGGAGCATTTCTATGGCACGCTTCTTCCGCTCTTCTTTTGATAGATCGGTATGCAGTCTGAGCGCTTCTTCTACCTGCCAGCCGATCTTTTTCACAGGATTTAAAGAAGTCATGGGTTCCTGGAAGATCATCCCGATCTCATTTCCCTGAAATTTACGCAGTGTTTTCCGGTCACAGTCAAGAAGGTTCACGCCCTCAAACAGGATCTCTCCCCTCTTTTTCATGTCCTTCCGGCTTAAGAGCCCTGCGATCGCCAGTGCACTCATGGATTTGCCGGAACCGGATTCTCCTACCAGTCCGACGATCTCTCCTTCATGCAGGGTAAGATCAAAATCGTAGACAACCGTCTCCGGTCTCTCATGATCAAAGAACTCTATATTCAGATCTGTAACTCTTATCATTTCCTTACTCATTTTTAAGCCCATCCGATAATAAACCAAATCCAAGTACCAGCAGTATGATCGTCAGTCCGGGAAACAGCGCATACATGGGTGCACTGAACAGAAAGGACTGGGCCTCGGAAAGCATCCTGCCAAGACTGGCATCCGGCGGCTGTACACCGATCCCCAGAAAGCTCATGCCCGCCTCTGCCAGGACAGCATTGTTAAAACCGATCATAATGGCGGAAAGCAGTACCGTCATGGTATTTGGCAGGATATGTACAAACATGATCCTGAAGTCCCCGGCTCCCTGCAGCTTTGCACTTTTCACATAGTCCATATTCTTATTCCGGATAAATTCACTCCGCACGATCCTGGCAAAGCTTGGTACAAAAGCAATCCCAAGTGCAATGATCACATGATATTTGCCGCTGCCAAGAAGACTGATAAACAAAAGGGCAAGCAGGATACTGGGAAATGCAAATACCGCATCATTGATCCGCATCAGTACCTCATCCAGTACGCCGCCATAATATCCTGTCAGTGCACCGATCAGAATACCAAAGACAACTCCGATCAGTACAGTTCCCGCAGCTACGATCAGAGTCGTTCTGCTCCCGGAAAGCACCCTTGAAAAAATATCCCTTCCAAAATTATCACAGCCCATCAGGTGTTTTAATGATACCCCTGCAAACTTTGCAGAAGGATCCATGGTATTGGGATTATAGGGTGTATAAAAACAGCCTGCCAGAATCAGAAGCAGCATGATGCCTGTCAGGATACTTCCTGCTATGAAATTCTTATTTTTTCTGATTTTTTTCCAGTTCATCCTTTTCTCTCCGGATCATTCTACTGATATTCTGGGATCTACCAGTCCGTAGATCACATCCACGATCATATTCACCACAAGTACCAGTGTGGCGATACACACGATCACCGCCATCACCACCGGATAATCCCTGTTGGAAATAGATGTCAGAAGGATCCTTCCCAGTCCCGGGATCCCAAAAACCTGTTCAATGATAATACTGCCTGCGATCATATCTGAAAGCGCCATGCCAAGGAACGTGATCACCGGGATCATGGCATTCTTCAGTACATGACGGTACAGGACGCTCCGTTTGCTGTTGCCTCTGCTGTAGGCTGTCCTTACATAATCAAGCTTCAGCTCCGAGATCACAGAGCTCCGGAGAAGCTTGATCGCCATGGCTGCCTTGGGCAGTGCTATGGCAAGTGAAGGAAAGAACAGATATCCCACAAACTTTCCTGTATTTACCTGATAGGAAACATAACCGCCCGGTGTAAACAGCCGGAAGATCATTCCAAATACAAAGGTGATCAGGATCCCTGCAAAAAATGGCGGCACCGCCATAATGATCTGGTTCACCACGGTAATGATCCGGTCTACAACGCCGCCCTCATGCTTTGCCGCATACAGGCCTACAGGAATGGCGATCAGGATCATCCATACAAAGGCCATCAGTGTCATGGTAATGGTAACCGGCAGCTTATCAACGATCATTTCGCTGACCGGCATCCGGTAGCTGTAAGAGGTTCCCATATCCCCTTTTAGAAAGCCGGCCGCCCATCTACCATACTGCACAAGTACCGGATCATTCAGGCCAAGCTCTTCCCGAAGGGCTTCTGCTCTCTCCGGTGTTGCCTGGGTACCCAGCATGGATGTCACCGGATCTCCTGATATCATATGAAAAGCAAGAAAGACAAAGAGCGTGACTGCAAACAGGGTTACGCACATCGTCAGAATCTTTTTGCCTGCATATCTCATCTCTTTGTCCTCCTATCGTCAGATTACTGACTGACAAGCTTCAGTTTTGCTATATCCTGAACATACAGGGGATAGAACTCATATCCTGTATAGTTCTTATTTAATGCTACAAACTCCGGCAGGTCCTGAATATAAACATTCGCTGCATCTGTAGCAAGAATCGTTTCGCATTCCTTGTAATACTTTGTTTTCTCTGCATCATCTGTGCTGGCAAGTGCATTTGCAAAAGCCTCATCATATGCTGCATTGCTGTAATTGATAAAGTTGTTGGATGCCGTACTGGTAAATCTCTGCAGAAGGGCTGCTCCTGTCAGACTGGAGGCATCTACACCAACAACTGTAGACTCAAAGTTTCTGTCTGTATAAACATCGCTCAGCCAGCTGTCCCACTCTACAAGCTGGATATTGGCAGTCACACCGATATTGGCGAACTGCTCTACCAGAACCTGTGCCGTATCGATATGGGGCTGATAATTGGAAGGTACGGTGATCGTAAAGGAAAATCCGTCTGGATAGCCTGCATCTGCAAGCAGCTCCTTTGCCTTGTCAAAATTCTGCTGATACGTATCATTCAGCTCTTCCATATAATACTTTCCAAATGCCGGGAACATGGAGCTTCCCAGTTCGGTTCCCTTACCATCTGAAATGATATCCATGATCTCCTGTGGATTTACCGCATAACAGAGTGCCTGTCTGACCCTTACATCATCAAAGGGTTCTACAGCATTGTTCAGGTAAAGAGCCTGTACCAGATTCATGGTTCCTTCCAGTACATCAAACTTGTCAGAAAGCTCTGCTGCCTGGGTTGCTGTTACTCTGGCAAACATATCAATGGATCCACCTTCCAGATTCATAACAATGGAATCGGCATTGGCACAGATCTTAAAGGTTACATGTTCAATATTGGCTTTTTCACCCCAGTAGTCATCAAACCGCTCCACTACGAAATTCTCCTGCGGGGAACGGGATACGTATTTATACGGTCCTGTTCCGATGGGATTGGTATCCGGATTTTCATTGGCTGCCGGAATGATCGCTGTCGTCATATAAGCCAGAAATTCTGTATCTGCTTCCTTCAGTGTCACAACGACTGTATGATCATCTGTAATCGTCACGCTCTCAATATTGGAAAACGCCGGTACCAGGGGTCCTCCGTTACTGGTATCGGCGCATTTGTCAAGTGAAAACTTTACATCCTCTGCCGTAACCGGACTTCCGTCATGGAATTTTACTCCGTCTCTTAATGTGAAGGTATATACCTTCCCGCCTTCTGATTCTTCATAGGCGCTTGCCACTGCAGGGATTAAATCACCATCACTGGTAGGCTTAACCAACCCTTCAAACAGGTTGAATAATACCTCTTTGGTTCCTGCCGCCACTGCCTTGTGGGGGTCAAGACTGTCCTCCAGATCCTGGGGGATTCCGATGGTAATCTGAGAAGAACTCTCCCCTTCCTTGTCACCTGCGCATCCGCCCAGTGCAACAGCAAGTGTGGTAAGCATGAAGGCCAGAAGCCATTTTGCTGCTCCTTTTTTCATGTTTCTGATTCCTTTCTCATTCTGATTATGAAATTTTTACATTCTGTCTGAATGCCTCGCTTATTGTATATGATTCTTTTAAAAAAAGCAATCCTTTTTTCAGGACTGCTTTCTTTTTATGGAAAAATGGCTTTTCCATTCCTTATCTCTTTTTATTTCAGTACCTTCTTCAGTTCGTCCATAAAGGTATTGATATCCTTGAACTCACGGTATACAGAAGCAAATCTGACATAGGCTACCGCTTCCAGATTCTTCAGCTTATCCATGACAAGTTCTCCTATCACACGGCTCGGGATCTCCTTCTCTTCCCGGTTGAAGATCTCTGTCTCTACTTCATCGACAAGCTGATTGATCTGATTGATGCTGATCGGTCTCTTATGACAGGCACGAAGTACACCCGCTTCGATCTTGGATCTGTCGTAAGGCTCCCTGTTTTCATCCTTCTTGATCACGATCAGGGGAATCGTCTCTATCTTCTCATAGGTAGTAAAGCGTTTACCACATTCATCACAGACTCTTCTCCGTCTGATGGAATTGTTATCCTCTGCCGGTCTTGAATCAATGACTCTGGTATTTTCATGGCTGCAATAGGGACATTTCATAGGCTTTCTCCTGTTCTGGTTCTTTGGGAAAATCTGTCTGTGTCAGGCTTTTCCGTACATCTTACCTTTGTAAATATTATATTCCGCACAGAAAATCATGTCAACCGCAGACATCTACAATAATAATATCAGGCCCGATCTGTTTGATATCCTTGTAGGGAATACAATAATCCGGTTCTGATTTCAGAAGATTACAGAATTTATTATTTCCCGGTACCATGACACTGCATATCTTTCCACTGCATTCGTCAAACTCAAGATCTCCGATCCTGCCAAGCTTCCTGCAGTCCCTTAAATTGATCACATCTTTACATTTTAATTCTGAATAACGCATCTTTTCCTGCCTCTTCCTCTTTTTACTATTTTATGCAGACAGACAAATCTGGAAATCCTTTTTCTGCATGAATATTTTCCTGTTCTTTTGAGAATGATTACAAGTATCTAGTAAACAGGAGGATTCTTTATGACACAGGGAAAAGTTGAAATCTGCGGGGTAAATACAGCAAGACTCCCCCTGCTCAAGACAGCAGAAAAAGAGGCTCTTTTTGAAAAGATCACACAGGGAGATACAGATGCCCGTGAAAAATACATCGAAGGGAATCTGCGTCTTGTTCTCAGTGTGATCAAACGGTTTTCATCCAGCAATGAAAATGCTGATGACCTGTTCCAGATCGGCTGCATTGGTCTGATCAAGGCTATTGATAACTTCGATGCTTCCCTGAATGTCAAATTCAGCACATATGCCGTACCAATGATCATCGGAGAGATCCGCCGTTTCCTTAGGGACAACAACTGCATCCGGGTCAGCCGTTCCCTGAAGGACACAGCCTACAAAGCCATTTATGCAAAAGAAATGCTGCTGAAAAAGAATATGAAAGATCCTACCCTCAGTGAAATTGCGGAAGAAATCGGTATCTCCAAGGAAGATATCGTCTATGCCCTGGATGCCATCCAGAATCCCATGAGCCTGTACGAACCCGTCTTTACCGATGGCGGTGATACCCTTTATGTCATGGATCAGATCAGTGACAAGAAGAACAAAGAAGAGAACTGGGTGGAACACCTTTCCTTAAGTGAAGCCATGAAGCACCTGAATGAGAGGGAAAACGAGATCATTTCCCTGCGCTTCTTCGAAGGAAAGACCCAGATGGAAGTGGCCGGCATGATCGGCATTTCTCAGGCGCAGGTCAGCCGCCTTGAGAAAAATGCCTTAAAGACCATGAAAAACTATCTGACCGCCTGAATCAGTTCCTTTTTCAGGCGCTTCATAATTTTCTTTTCCAGTCTGGAAATATAGGACTGGGAAATGCCAAGCATCTCAGCCACCTCCTTCTGGGTCAGTTCCTTCCCGGAAGGATCGCTCAGGCCAAATCTTAAATTAATGATCGTCTTTTCCCTGTCAGACAGCTTATCTACCGCTTTCAGAAGAAGCTTCCTCTCCACCTCAGTTTCAATATCCCGGTAGATCACATCTTCATCCGTCCCAAGGATATCGGACAAAAGCAGTTCATTCCCGTCCCAGTCCACATTCAGGGGTTCGTCGATGGAAACCTCCAGCTTCGTCTTGTTGTTCCTCCGGAGATACATCAGAATCTCATTTTCAATACATCTGGATGCGTAGGTCGCCAGCTTGATATTTTTCTGTGGGTTAAACGTATTGATGGATTTGATCAGACCGATCGTGCCAATGGAGATCAGATCCTCCACACCTACCCCGGTATTGTCAAACTTCTTTGCAATATAAACAACAAGTCTTAAATTATGCTCAATCAGAATAGATTTGGCTTCATCCTCATACTCCGTGCCAAGGTCACTGATCACTGCATTCTCCTTATCTGCCTCCAGAGGCGGCGGCAGCACTTCACTTCCTCCGATATAGTGTACATCTCCCTGCCTCCCCGTAAGGAAGCCTGCTTCCCTGCGATATATCTTAAACTGAAATCTTCCTGGCATTGCAACCTTAAAAACCATATCTGCTCCTCCTATAAAAACCACTGCTGTGGTAAAATCATCTGATATTTTCCCGTTCCTGATACACACTCTTTGCAGACTGCGATCATCACCTGCTTCAGGCACCTTCTGCCCATCTCATCCTCCAACTGTATTTCTTCTATTTCATAGGCATCCAGCATTCCTCTTTCCTTTCCGATACTGTGAAAGGGAATGATCCTGTATTTCTCAGGTCTTTTGCAGTGGCTCATTTTCCCAAAGCACACCTCATCCAGCACTGCCACCGGCTTTTGGCTGACAGGTTCGACCAGTCCGTTCCCGGTATCGATCAGTCCTGTTATGGCGAAATTCCCGTCATCCCCAGGAAGCCATACCCTGCAGAAATGTGTCTGCATTTTTCTCTGCTTCCAGTTCTGAAAAAAAGCTGCAAGTCCATATATTGCCACGCCGGAAAGCATAAGCAGATCTCCCTGGACTCTTATGCTGTTTTCCAGAAGAAGCCGCCTTACAAACAGCATGCCTCCACCAAGGAAAAAAGCAAAGCTAAAATAAAGCAGCATCCCTGTCAGCAGTTCTTTTCCTTTCTGAAAAGGTGCTGTGATCTTCAGCATGAGCAATGCTGTGATCACTTTTACAAAGATCCCGGAAAGCAGACTTCCCGGCAGGCACAGGGTAATACAGTACAGCCCCGCTCCTGCTGCTGCCCCGCCCATGACCCGAAAAAAAGTGGTAGATTTCCGGAGTGTCTTGAGGGTCAGTCTCAGGATCAGAAAATCAGGCACCAGATTATGTAGAAAGATACTGTCAAGATACAGAACTTTTTGCAAGTGTCACCTCTCTTTCCATGGCACTTCATCATTATAATCATTCTGAAGTCCGGAATTTGTCAAAACCCGGACTTCACTCCCCTAACTCATCGCAAAAAAGCCGGAAAACATGTCCGTTTCTGTAAACGGTACACATTTTCCGGCTTTTTCCTTATTCCCATTAAAATTCACGTTAAAATTACATACTGTAAAAGGTTTTCGCTGCCTTCACAAGCATTCTGATATCCTTCGTACCTGCCGTTTCCACACTGGAATGCATGGCAAGCTGTGCCAGCCCGATGTCCACACAGGGAATGGAAACCTGTCCTGCAGAAATATTGCCAAGGGTAGAACCACCGGCAATATCAGAACGATTACAGTATACACTGACAGGTACATCGGCATCCTTGCATACCTTTCTCATGACTGCTTCCGAATACGCATCTGTGGTATATTTCTGCCCTCCATGATACTTGATCACAATGCCTCCATTCAGACAGGGTCTGTTTACAGGATCCGCCTTTTCCGGATGAGCCGGATGCATGGCATGGGCATTGTCTGCCGAGATCATAAAGCTGTCAGCAAGGAGCTGCAGATAGGCGCTTTCAGATGGATCATACTCTTCACTGATCCGCCGCAGGGTATCCCGCAGGAACGTAGAAGCTGCCCCCTGCTTGGTTAGGCTTCCCACCTCTTCGTTATCAAAAAGTGCATAAACATTTATATACTGCTTACTGTCACCCTTCAGAAATCCCTTCAGGCTTCCATAGGCACAGGCAAGATCATCCAGTCTCGGAGATACCATCAGTTCCTTCGAAGCTCCCACAAGTCTCCCTTTTTCCCTGACGTATAAGAACAGCTCCTTTCCAAGGATATCTTCCTTCTTTACGCCGGCATACTGTGCCACTTTCTCCATCAGGATATCACCGGCTTTCTTTTCCTTTCCTTCCTCTACGGCAAGAAGTGGCTGCAGATCAGTCTGGGGATTATAGGTCAGCTTGTCATTCATGCCACGGTTCATATGAATGGCCACATTAGGGATCACAAGCAGATCTTCATCCACATTCACTGTTTTGGAAAGAAGCTGATCCCCTTTCTGATAGACGATCCTTCCGGCTACAGAAAGGCACCTGTCCAGCCACGTGGCATGGATCATGCCTCCATATGGCTCCACATTCAGTCTGACATAACCGCCCTCCGTTTTCATCTCCCCTTCACATTTTACCTTAAAGGTCGGAGAATCACTGTGAGATGCCATGATATGGAATCCCTTTGGTTTCCCCTCCGGCAGGGTAAATGCCATCAGGGAGGATCCATTCCGCTTCACATAATACCGGTTCTGCTCCGGATTCTCTCTTAATCTTTCCAAAAGACCATAGGCTTCCTTTTCCGAAAGTTCGATAAAGCCCTTCTTCTGCAGGCGCTTCTCTGCATTTTCTACAGCATGGAAACAGCTCATGCTCTCTTCTATAAAGGTAAGGCACTCCTGTGCCTCTTTTAATTCTTCCTCTTTCATACTCTTTCTCCCATAATAATTGATAAGAGCTGTATATCTGATGATATACAGCTCCTGTACTTACTTATCTCTTTTATTTCTTCTGCAGGAATCCTGGAATATCTAACGGCTTGTTCTCTACCTTGCTTCTGATATCACCAGGATTGATGATTCCCTGTACCGGCTTTCTTACAGGTGTCTGTACCTGTCCCTGCATGGGATTCTCAGCCGGAGCTGTGAAAGGTCTGCTCTTCAGATTCACATTCGGAGTAACCGGCTTCACATATTTGTTTGCGTAGGTTCCCATATTGGACATTGTCTTGTTATTAGGCAGTGTCTCATCAACCAGACCGGTTGCAATAACCGTAACCTTGCAGGAATCTGTCTTGCTTGCATCATACATGGCACCAAAGATAATATTCACATCATCTCCTGCCAGCTCCTGAACATAGCTTGCTGCATCGGATGCGTCTGCCAGGGTAATATCTCCGGATACATTAATGATCACATGGGTAGCACCGGAAATAGTTGTCTCAAGCAGCGGACTCTCTACTGCCATCTTGACAGCTTCGCTTGCCTTATCATCTCCCTTGCCTTCACCGATACCGATGTGGGCAATACCCTTGTCCTTCATAACTGTCTGCACATCCGCAAAGTCCAGATTGATAACAGCAGGAACATTGATCAGGTCTGTAATACCCTGCACTGCCTGCTGAAGTACTTCATCTGCCTTCTTAAGGGCATCCGGCATGGTTGTCCGTCTGTCTACGATCTCAAGAAGCTTGTCATTAGGAATGATGATCAGTGTATCTACATTATCTTTAATTCTCTCAATACCACTTATGGCATTGACCATACGTGCCTTTGCTTCGAAACGGAACGGCTTGGTAACAACGCCTACCGTAAGGATACCCATATCCTTGGCAAGCTTGGCCACTACCGGTGCTGCACCGGTTCCGGTTCCGCCTCCCATACCACAGGTTACAAATACCATATCTGCACCCTTCAGTGCTGCAGATATCTCTTCGCTGCTCTCCTCGGCTGCCTTCTCACCGATCTCAGGCTTGGCTCCCGCACCAAGTCCCTTGGTCAGCTTCTCACCGATCTGCAGAAGCTTTGGTGCCTTACAAAGCTGCAATGCCTGCTTATCGGTATTGATCCCGATAAATTCTACTCCTGTAATATTCTCTTCTACCATTCTATTAACAGCGTTATTGCCTGCACCGCCTACACCGACTACAATAATGCGGGCAGCAGACTCAGCGTCGTTTGTCTTAATCTCCAGCAAGGTGCTTCCTCCTTCATCATTCCCTAAAAACTCATATAGATTATCATATAATTTTTCCTGCGATTAATCAACCACTAATTTCAGTTTTTCATAAACTTTTTAAAGCCTGTACGTTCTTTTATTCTGTCTGGGAATCCGGCTCAAAAGTTATCGTTTTTGTCTCCTCTGTATAGTTCTCCATACGCAGTGTTCCACTTTTCCCGGTCAGTTCCGGCAGGATATACTGCAGCTCCATCACCTTTTCTTCCAGATTGCCTCTGTTGCCAAAAGCCGCCTTTACATTTTCAAAATAAAGGGTCAGGGACTTGTCCGAACCAAAGAAAATCCGGTCTACTATAAGATTATATTTGTTCACAAGCTGGGTTATGCTTAAAATCTCACTGAAAATCTCAGGATCTTCCACAGGAAGTGCCTGGTAAAGAACCACATGGTCAAACGTAAGTCCCGTGACCATGGGAATCCCCTTTGTCTTTTCAGAAGAGCTTTCCACTACGATCCCATCCTTGTCAAAGTACAGATACCTGTCCAGATACTCCACATAGCCGGCCAGCGCCTTTTCATAAACTTCTATTTTCACCGTATGAGGATCCAGAACAGAAACATCCATTTTTTCTACAAATGGAATCCCCTCTATGCTCTTATCCCTGTACTTCAGTGACAGGATCAGGGAATTATTCCCATATCTTCCGCTCATGACCATATCCATGATCTCTTCATTGCTGTAATGGACATTACCCTCCACATAAACATTGGTGACCGTATAATTGGCCGTGATATACCAATAGGCTGCTGCCGCGATGCCGGCAAGCAGGACAAGAACCACAAGCAGGACGATCCCCCATACCGGGAAGCTGCCCTTCTCTCTTTTCTGCTTTTTCGGCTTCTTCCCTGCCTCACCTTCCAGTACACGGAATCTTGGCAGGGACATTGTTGTCATCGGTATATTCGTTTTTTTCTGCTGTTTTCTTTTTTTCGTGACTTTTCCTGCCATAATCCTATCCACATACAATATTGATTCCAAGATCCTGCAGATCCCTGCAGATATCCTCATAGCCTCTTTCTATAAAGTGCCTGCCTGTCACTGTAGTTTCCCCCTGTGCCATACAGCCTGCGATCACAAGTCCTGCACCACCACGCAGCTCTCCTGCATTTACGGTACATCCCCGCAGATTTTCCACACCACAGATTCTTGCCATATCACCTTCCGTCCGGATACAGGCTCCCATTTTACAAAGCTCTCCTGCTATCCGGAAACGGTCTTCAAAGATCTTCTCTTCTATTACACTTTTTCCTTCTGCCTTTGACAGAACTGCCATCAGGGGAGACTGCAGATCTGTGGGAAAACCAGGATATACTTCTGTCCGGATACAGGGAACCGGCTTTTTCACAGGATCTGTCATCACTGTGATTCCTTCCCTGGTGATCATGACCTCTGCTCCCATTTCCCTGGCCAGACGGATCACACAATTCATCTGCATGGCAGGTGCTTCTCTTAAGAAAACATGACCGCCAGCCCCAAGTGCTGCCAGCAGATACGTACCTGCCACGATCCGGTCTGCAGGCACCCGGAAACGGGTTCCATGCAGCTTTCTGCCGCCTTCGATCAGGATCACACATCCTCCGGCTCCTTCTATCATGGCACCGCTTTTGCATAAAAACTGACAAAGTGCAACGATCTCCGGCTCTCTGGCTGCATTCTGCAGCACTGTGATCCCCCTTGCCATAACAGCAGTCAGTATCACATTTTCTGTTGCTCCCACACTCGGAAAGGGAAGCGTAATCACATTTCCTGTGAGATTTCCGGCTCTTGCCGTAAATGCCCCGTCCTTCTCCTCAATATCTACTCCCATTCTGGTCAGAGCCTTCAGATGAATATCAATGGGACGTCTTCCTATCACACATCCACCCGGATATTCCATGGTGACCTCATGGAATCTTCCAAGCATGGCGCCAAGAAGCATCAGGGACGAGCGCATTCCCGTAACAGCTTCCCCTTCCATCCTCTCCCTTGATACATCTCTTGCATCGATCAAAAGGGTACGATCTGACCTGCTTACCTGGCAGCCGATCTTCTCAAGGAGTTTCTGCATACGGAATACATCCGATATTCTGGGGCAATTTTCAATAATACTGATATCTTCTATTAAAAGTGCGGCTGCCATAACCGGCAATACCGCATTTTTAGATCCCTGTATTTTTGTCTCCCCGAAAAGAGCATTTCCTCCTCTTATATGAACAGCATCCAAATTTCATCCACCCTTTGCAGATTAGACCTATTCTACTATATGCTCTTTTTCAGGAAAGGTGTCTGTATGCTTTTACAGATCCTTCAGCTTGATTCCTTTGCCTACACTCAGGACAAGTCCCATTTCGACCAGCAGGAACAGAACCGAGGAGCCTCCGTAGCTGATAAACGGAAGTGAAATACCGGTGTTCGGGATCGTATTGGTGACAACGGCAATATTCAGGATCACCTGGATCGCAATATGCCCCATCACACCAACGACCAGCATGGCGCCAAACAGATCCGGTGCATTATTGGCAATGACCATAAATCTCCAGATCAGCAGGATGAAAAGCACGATAACAGCAGTCGCACCAAACAGTCCCAGTTCTTCACAGATGATAGAAAAGATCATATCATTCTGTGCCTCCGGAAGAAAGCCAAGCTTCTGCATACTCTGTCCGAGTCCTTTTCCCCATATACCCCCTGAGCCAATGGCATAAAGTGCCTGCAGGGTCTGGAAGCCCTTGCCATCTGCATAGGCCTCCGGATCTAACCATGCCAGAATACGTCCTCCACGGAAACTCATGTTATCTGAGCTGGCTGCATTAGCGATCAGGAATACCACGAGTGCCGCTGCTGCTGCACCCGCCAGACCGATCAGGATAAATTTCTTATAATCCGGGCTGGACACGAATACCATCAGTACCGCAATTCCGAAAATGATGATCGCAGAACTCAGGTTTTTGGTGATCAGATATACTTCACCACAGATTGGTAACGGAGCTGCCAGCATGATCATAAATCCCTTGGTCGTCCGTATCCCCTTGCCGATCTTACATACAAGGCTGGCCAGGAACAGGATCATGGCAAGCTTTGCCACCTCCGCAGGCTGCAGGGACAATCCAAACAGCCTGATCCACCGCTTGGCACCATTTGCCTCGTAGCCAAGAGGCGTCAGTACCAGCAGGATCATGACAGCAGATGCCAGATAGCCAAAAGTTGCAAACCTTTCCCATAGATGATAAGGAAGATTGGCTACGATCATCATCAGCACCAGTCCAAGTACTGTTGCCATCAACTGCTTTTTCAGATAATATGCAGAATCCCCAAACTCCATGTTTGCTTCATAGGAACTTGTGGAGTACAGCATGATCAGACCAAAGCCCAGCAAAAACAACACTATAAACAACAGTGTATAATCAAAAAACGACTCCTGCTGCCCTCTTTTTTTTCTTCCAGCATTTCTATCTGCCACTTAGCCTATTCTCCTATTTTATTCACAAGCTCTTTAAAAATCTTACCTCTTACCTCATAATTTGGGAACATCCCCCAGCTTGCGCAGGCAGGGGACAGTAAAACAGCATCTCCCGGCTCTGCCTGTTGTCTGCAAACCTCAAATGCCTCCTCAAAGGTATCTGCCAGAATGATATTTTCCACACCATGTTTTTTCGCACACGCTGCGATCTTATCCCTTGTCTGTCCGATCAGTACCAGTGCCTTGACTTTGCCGTCAAAGGCCTCGATCCATTCATCATATTCGCTCTGTTTATCATAGCCGCCACCGATCAGCACCGTAGGCTTTGTCATGGCACGGATACCCTGAATGGCCGCATCCGGATTGGTTCCCTTGGAATCATTATAATAATCCACACCTTCTTTAGTTTCCACAAACTCGATCCGGTGCTCTACTGCATGGAAGTTCTTTACTGTCGTCAGGATCACATCCATGGGAACCTTCATGGCACGGCTGATCGCAATCGCTGCCATGACATTTTCCACATTGCAGATCCCCACAAGGTTCAGCTCATGAATATTCAGAAGCTTCTCTTCTGCTCCGTTTTCCTTAAGGTAAATGTCTTCCCCCTTCAGGTATATGCCTTCCGGAAGCTCTCTTCTGGATGAAAAATAAACTACCTTTGCAGGACATTTTTCACCAAAGGCTCTGGTATATCCATCTTCATAATTCAGTACACAGACCTGCGCCTTCGTCTGGTTCATGGCGATCTTCTCTTTGGTCTCCACATAACATTCCATGGTGTGATGTCTGTTCAGATGATCCGGTGTGATGTTCAGGATCGCTGACACTTCCGGTGCGAAGGTCTTCGTTGTCTCTAACTGAAAACTGCTGATCTCTGCTACTGTCACAGATTTCTCTGTGGTAGAAAGTACCTCTGTGGTAAAGGGATTTCCAATATTTCCTACCACAAATACTGAATCATAATATGCCTTCATAATATCCCCTGTCAGGGTTGTGGTAGTCGTCTTGCCGTTGGTACCTGTAATGGCAATGATCTTTCCTTTGGCGAACCGGCCTGCCAGTTCGATCTCACCGATCACCGGCACATTTCTCTTCTGAAACTCTTCTACTAACGGAGAATCAATGGGAACCCCCGGGCTGATCACCAGAAGATCGATCTTTTCCTTCATCTCATCTGCAATTTCTCCAAGGACGATCCGGATCCCTTCTGCTCCTGCAAGCTTCTTTCTGATCTCTTCTATATCCAGTTTGTCATTTCCATCAAATAAAACGGGCTTTGCTCCAACCTGTAAAAGCAGCCTGGCTGCACCGATTCCGCTGATACCGGTTCCAATCACAAGAACCTCTTCATCCTGTAACTCCATTTTCATTTCCTTTCTTTTCTGTTCCTGTCCATTACGGATTATTATAATCCATTTCCCCCAAATAAGGAAGAATATTTTCAAAAAGCTGCCTGACTACCGGTGCTGCGATCTGTCCGCCATAATAAACGCCCTGTGGATTATGGATAATGGCAAGTGCAAGCACTTCAGGATCATCTGCCGGTGCAAAGCCAAGAAAAGATGCAATATATCTTCCGCTTCCTCTTGGCAGTGTCTGGCTGGTTGCCGTTTTGCCGCCAACTCTCGCCCCTTCCACATAGCCGTTCTTACCAGAGCCGCTCTCCACTACCTGCTCCAGGATCATCCGCATGGTGGCTGAGGTTTCTTCTGAAACTATATGCTCTGTCACCGGATAGGAAAAATTCTTTATTTGCGTCTTATCCTTATCCATGCTGCGCACCCCGAAATGAGGCGTGATCCGGTTTCCACCATTTACGATGCTGCTCACCGTCGTGGCAAGCTGGATCGGTGTGATCTGAAAAGACTGTCCAAAGGATACGGTGGCCAGTTCCACAGCTTTCATATCCTCCTTTTTGTGCATGATCGTCCCTGCCTCTCCCGGCAGATCGATACCCGTTTTCTGCAATAGTCCAAACTGTTTAAAATAGTGATAATAACGGTCTACACCGATTCTGAGGCCCACCGTAATAAAGACGGGATTGCAACTATTTTTTGTCCCATCGACGAACGTTTCTGATCCATGGCCGGTCGTCTTATGACACCGGATCCTCCGGTCCTCTACCATAATATAACCCGGGCAGAAAAAGGTATCATCCACCGTTACTGCCCCTTCCTCCAGACCTGCCGCAGCGGTGATGACCTTGAATGTGGAACCTGGTTCATAAGTATCATTAATACAACCGTTCCGCCAGATCCCATTCAGGATCTCCTGCTTTTTTTCCTCTGATACACTTCCGTATTCCTCTCCAATCTCATAAGGGTGATTCAGGTCAAATTCCGGCACATCTGCCATGGCAAGGATCTCACCGTTTTGGGGATTCATCACAAGGATCGATACCCTGTCTGCCTCCTTCGTTTCCATCACCTGCCTGGCAAGCTGGTCTGCATAACTCTGGATATTCATATCCAGACTGATATAGAGATCATTGCCATCCACCGGCTCCACTCTGTTTTCCCCGGCCTCTTCAATTTCCACGCCGCCTGCATCCGTCACTGTCAGGATCGTACCGTCTGTTCCCTTCAGATAGTCTTCATATTTTACTTCAAGCCCGATGATCCCCTGATTGTCACCTCCGGTAAAGCCAAGCACCTTGGATGCCAGCTTTCCATATGGGTAATATCTCTTATAATCTTCATCCACCTTCACACCATTAAGGTCATATTCCCGGATACGGTCACCCATTTCCTTATCCACATTGCTTTTGATCCTCTCTATGGAAGAATATTTTTCCACACGCTTCCTG
>CACXDC010000176.1 GCA_902766365.1 uncultured Lachnospiraceae bacterium
CTGCTGACCGGTCTTAAGCTGGAACGTGAGGGAAATTATATCATTGCAGAAAACGATGTGATCCGTGCCGGCAGTGAGAGCAGTATAAGAGAGGAATCTGTATCAGGCAGTGATATACTAAGGCAATTGTCGAGGGTGAAAAAGGATGGCAGCCTGCATCTGTTCCGTTCAAAGGGAAGATATTACTGGGGATACCGGGACGGCTATGAGGGATACAGGTTATATATTTATTACCCGTTTTTTGCGCCATTTTCTTCTTCCCTCATGACAGGTATATTTGCAATGGCAGTTTATACGGTTCTGTTTCTCCTGTTGCTTGAGGTCAGGAACCGGACACTTTTTGAGAATCAGAAGAGCCTGCAGAAAAGCAATCATGAACTGTCAGAAACAGTAAATATGCTGAAATCACTGGAAACGATCTATTTTTCACTGTTCCGGGTTGACCTTGCAAATGACCGGTATGACACGATTTCCGTATCCCGTTATCTGGAGGACAGGATTCCGCAAAACGGTGATTATACGGAACTGAGAAAAATGTTCCTGAAGACGATGACCGTTCCTGCTTACCGGGATGAGATCGACCTTAAGCTGTCTGGGGAAGAGATCAGGAAAACACTGAACAGGGGCAATATGACGGATATCAGAAAGAGCTTTTATCTGGATTTTCAGGCAATCCGTGAAAATCAGGTGAAATGGTGCCGTATCAGTGCCACTGTTGTGGATTTTGACGAGGAAGGAAAACCACTGCATGTACTGATACTTCTCCAGGATGTTGATGAGGAAAAGGCGAAGGAAGCAGAGTATCAGGCCAGGATCCTGGATGAGTCACAGAAAGCGAAAATGGCAAATAATGCAAAGTCAGAATTCCTGCGACGTATCAGTCATGATATCCGGACACCGATTAATGGTGCAAAGGGATATATCAATATGGGAGCCCGTGACCCGGGAGACGAAGCACTTCAAAAATACTGTCGTGAAAAGGCGACGGTCGCACTTGATACATTATATGAACTTGTTAACAGTGTGCTGGAAATGAGTGATATGGAAGGCCATGATGTACAGGTGGAAGAGGTGCCTTTTGCACTGGAAAATCTTCTGAAGGAAGTGGATACGGTTGTCAAGCCGCAGGCTATTGAGAAGAATATCAACTGCAGGATCCTGCAGGAGGAGCCGCTTCCGGTCAACCATCTGATCGGAAGTCCAAGACATGTGACACAGATCCTGATGAACCTGGCATCTAACGGGGTTAAGTTTGGGAAGAAGGACGGATTTCTGTATCTGGATGTGAAAGTGATTTCCAGCACAGAAGACGAAGTGACATATGAATTCTGCTTTGATGATGATGGAATTGGAATGTCAAGGGAATTTCAGGAACATATATATGAGCCCTTTGTGCAGGAGGCGTCAGGCGCCCGTTCTACCTACGAAGGTACAGGGCTTGGCCTTGCAATCGTAAAAAAGTTGGTGGATGCGCTGCATGGTAAGATCAGTTTTTACTCGGAGAAGAATACCGGTACCGAGTTCCGGGTACAACTGACCTTCCGTATAGACAGGACGTATAATGAGACTGCGGAACCTGTGGAAGAATATGATGCGCTGTGCCTGAAGGATATCCATATTCTCCTGGCAGAGGACAATGAACTGAATATGGAAATTGCCGAATTTTTCCTGAAGGAGCATGGAGCCAGGGTTACCAGGGCATGGAATGGAAAGGAAGCAGTGGATATATTCAGGAAATCAGAGCCGGGAGCTTTCCAGCTGATCTTCATGGATATCATGATGCCGGTGATGAATGGGCTGGAAGCATGTCGCGCCATACGGTCACTGTCCCGTCCTGATGCTGCGGATGTTCCGATCGCTGCCATGTCTGCCAATGCACTGGAGAGTGATATGCAAAGGAGCAGGGAAGCGGGCATGAATGGGCATATCGGCAAACCGGTCAATGAAAGAAAGCTTTTGGAGCTGATATTCCATTTGATGAATGTTTAACTGAATTTTGTCTGTTTTTTATGTATTTTGATATTGCAAAAGTACATATATTTGTAATAGAATAGAGTAAGTAAAAGAGTTTTCCAGTATGATCCGGGAGGCTCTTTTTTGTGGGAACGAAACTGATTTGAAAAAATGATGGACAGGGACCGGGGAAAAGTATTTATAATGCAGGACAGAAAGAAAAAGATCATTTTATTCATATGCAATATGTTTCTGATTCTGGTGATGGTATCTGCGGCATGGGTGTATTCTGCTTATATATCCAAATCCCAGACAGAGATCAAGAAAACAGATTTTATCAGAACGATCGAATCCATGAAAAGCGTATCCCAGAATTATCTGGATGGAGAAAAGGGATATGTAAAGGACTGGGCAGCCTATATTTCTGAAAACGGTATGACACTGGAAGAGGCACTTGACTTTCTGCGCAGCATTAATACGAATCAGGAACGCCTGGTGCATATCGTGGATATGGATTCTTATGAAGCATATTCTTCTTATTATCCCAAGGGTGAAGAAAAGATAGATACTTATGTAAGATACAAAGAAGGCGAAATAGAAGCGGATCTTCCATTTGGAGAGATCATGGAGAGCATGTTCAGGGACTCAGGAGAACAGTTCAGACTCCTTGGAAAATACCGTCTTCAGGAAACACAGTCGATGGCGGTCGGCATCGGAACAAGAGTAACCCTGCGTACAGAGAATGGAAATAAGGATTATCTGATGCTCCGTATCATCCCGGTTGAAGCCCTGAAAAAATCCTGGGTATTTCCTACGGAATATTCTTCTGCGGAAATAGGGATCATTACCCGTACGGGAGATTATGTGGTCCAGTCAGCATCCATGAGATCCCAGAATTATATTGAATATATCAGAGGCTATAATTTCCAGGATGATTACAATAAAGGAGAGGAACTCCGTGAAACACTGAAGGAAAATGACAGTGGTGTACTGGAGTATAAGAATTTCAAGGGAACAGACTGTGTGTGGTATTATTCATCCTTTGGAGAAGATTCTGCGCTGGATATCCTCGGTGTACTGGATAAGGAGGAACTGAAAGCTTCCGTAGATGCATGGTATATCATTCTGATCGTCTGTGGTACTTTGTTTGTGCTGATGGTGACAGATGGTGTATATCTGCTCAGCATGAACCATCGTCTGCGTGAGGCGGCGAGGCTTTCAGAGCAGGCCAGCAGAGCGAAAACGCAGTTCCTGTCAGCGATGTCACATGATATCAGAACCCCGCTCAATGCGGTTCTTGGCATGATGATGATCGCAAGGAATAAAGCAGATGATCCTGGCTGTGTCACAGAATGTATGGACAAAGGCCTGCAGTCCGGCAAGCATTTACTGACCCTGATCAATGATGTGCTGGATATTTCGAAGATTGAAAGCGGAACGACAGTGCTGAATCCGGAACAGGTTTCCTTAACGGAGGTCGTGCAGGATCTTGTTGAAATGCAAAAGCCGGCTCTTGCAGAAAAAAATATCACGCTGCAGAGTGATTTTGAGTCTCTTCCCTGCAGGTATGTCTATGCGGACAAGATGCGGTTAAACCAGATCTATGTAAATCTGCTGACAAATGCTGTCAAGTATACAGAAACAGGAGGCAGGATCATCCTGCGTCTGTATGAGGAGAGTATCAATGACAGGCCTGACAGAATACGTCTGGTCTTCTATGTGGAAGACAACGGAATTGGCATGACTGAAGAATTCCAGAAGGATATGTATCACAATTTTGCGAGGGAGATCAACACGCAGGTCAACAGTACCCAGGGAAGCGGTCTTGGTCTTGCGATCGTAAAGCAGATGGTAGATCTGATGAAGGGAACGATCACCTGTAAGAGCGCACCTGGCAGGGGAACGACATTTACCGTGAGTATAGATCTGCCGGTTGTAGAGGGCGTTCAGGAAACAGACTCTGGCAGGGAAGAACTGAACAACATAGAAGATATGCATCTTCTTGTGGCAGAGGATAATGAGCTGAACTGGGAGATCTTTCATGAACTGGTGGCAGAAAGAGGAATTGTCTGTGATCATGCGGAGAATGGAAAAGAATGTGTGGAAATGCTGGAAAAGGCACCACCTGGAACCTATGCGGCAATCCTGATGGATGTACATATGCCGGTTATGAACGGTTATGAGGCTACGCGGGCGATCCGGGCCCTTCAGGATGAAGCGTTGAGCCAGATTCCTATTGTAGCCATGACGGCGGATGCTTTTATGGAGGATATCCAGGCATGCAAAGACAGTGGGATGAATGGTCATATTGCAAAGCCTGTTGATATGAAGATCCTTTTTTCTTATCTTGGTAAAATAAAAAGTGGACAATTATAATGAGGAGGAGAACTACTTATGAAAAAGCACTTTGTGGTGAAAATGATATGTCTGTTGACGGTAATGGCTTTCGGGCTTATGGGATGCGGTCAGAAAAAGGCAAATGAATTTGAACCGGTACTGGATACAGAAGCAAAGGTCGTACTCAGTACGGCAGGATTTTTCGGCAATTTTGAAGCACTGGATCAGGTGATAGCAGATTTTAACCAGTACTATCCGAATGTTGAATTCACTTATGAGCAGAATGGAATGGAGAACTTTGACAGTTATATAAAGGCCAATACGAATATTGATATCATGATGACCTCAGAGGAGATCTTTGAACGGTTTGGAGATCTGGTGGGCTTGGCCTGTGCAGATCTTTCCAAGGAAGATATCAATTTAAGTGATATTGATGAGAAAATGCTGAAGAGAGGCTACCATGACGGTGCTTTATCTGCCATTCCCATGGGACAGAACACGTATGGACTGGTTGTCAATGTCTCTCTCCTGGAAAAGGAGGGATTAGAGGTACCGGATAATTATGAAGAGTTTATTTCGGTGCTCACTGCGCTTAAGGAAAAGGGATATGCACCGGTTCAGGGGCCTTCCAGTAAGGTGTATGCGGAACTGGTACAGGATATGGCGTATGATATGATCCTGAATGATAAGAACCTTTATAACGACCTGATGAATGGCAGGGAGAGCGCAGCAGAAAAGCTGCAGCCGGTCTTTGATGTCCTGAATGAAATGGAAGAGAACGGGTTTATAGATCCGGCAGTGAATGCGGAATACCCTGATGACAATTATGATCAGGCGATCCTTAAATTCTTTGAGGGAGATGTTCCTTTCTGGGTATGTAATACCGAGAAGGTGAGCGGTATGAAAAAGAGAGAATCAAAGTCAGAGGCTTTTCAGAATGATCCCTTTACCTATACCTTTATTTATGCACCATTAGGGGAAAAGGGCGTTTATGCTTATAAGGAGCCATGGTTTGGCTTTTCTGTGAATAAGAATGCAGAAAATTATGATTATGCGATCGAGTTCATGCGTTTTCTTGCCACAAAGAAGGAGATCAACACGATAGCAAATATGAAGGGGGTTCCTTCTGTAGCAGTGGAGAACGAAGATAATGATATCTACAAAAATATCTCAGAGCCCGGGAAGGTTGAGATGGAAGGCACAAATGAAGGGGAGATCACATCAGCTATGACGAATGCCTGGTATTCCTGTGTGAATAAGTATATCGCAGGGGATTACGCATCAGACAGGGAAGCACTGGAGGATTTTGCAAAGCTCTGCAGTCAGTAAAGGATTTGGATATGAAAGAACGATCAGATCAAAAGCAGTTTTTATTGTTTGCCATGCAACTGGCTTTTCCGATCATGATACAGAATCTGATCAGTACACTGGTCAATTCAGCAGATACGATCATGCTTGGATATGTAAGCCAGACTGCAATGGCGGCTTCATCACTGGCAAATCAGTACACATTTGTACTGTTTTGTTTTTATTATGGACTGGGGATAGGGACAAGTGTGCTCTGTGCCCAGTATTTTGGAAGAGGGGATAAGCAGACTGTGGAGAGGATCATCGGACTGGCTTCCAGAGCAGCCATACTGATCTCTCTTCTGTTTTTTGCCATCTCCTTTTTCTTCCCGGAATTTATCATGAAGCTGTTTACCAGCAGTCCGGAGACTATAGCAGAGGGAGTTACGTATTTAAAGGTACTTTCCTTTTCCTTTGTTTTCATGGGATTTTCACAGATCTTTGTCAGTGCGCTCAGAAGTGTGGGAAAGGTGGTTTTCCCGTCTGTGGTATACGTGGTGTCACTGCTTGTTAATGTACTTCTGAATGCAACTTTTATTTTCGGGCTGTTTGGTCTGCCAAGAATGGGCGTTGTAGGTGTGGCACTTGGCACGGTGTCTGCAAGAGTGGTGGAAGTGATCCTGTGTCTTGTGTATTCTGCAGTGGGTAAGGATATCAAATTCCGGGTGAAAAACCTGTTCAGACGTTCAGGTGTCCTTTTTAAAGATTTCCTGAAGATCAGTGCACCTTCTGTAGTCAATGACCTGATGTGGGGACTGGCAGCCACGACCTGTACAGCTATCCTTGGGCATATCGGAGATGACATGGTAGCAGCCAACGCAGTAGCTGTTATGGTGGTAAATATAGGAGCTATCGTCTGCAGGGGCTTTGCCAATGCCACAACGATCATTGTCAGCCAGACCCTTGGTGAAAACCGGATGGAGGATACGAAGGTATATGCGAAAAGAATGCTCTGGATCACTTTTATCGTGAGTATTCTTGGCTGTCTAGTGATCCTTGCGATCCGTCCGTTTATGGTTCAGTTCTACAGTGATAAGCTGACAGAAACTGCGATTTCCTATCTGCGCATCATCATGATCATGACTACCTGGAGACTGGTAGGAGAAGGGATCAATACCTGTCTGATCTGTGGATGCTTCAGGGGCGGCGGTGACGCAAAGTTTGGCATGGTGGTGGATACGGTGTTTATGTGGGGAGTATCGGTACCGCTGATGGCGGTAGCTGCATATGTGCTGAAGCTGCCGCCTGTATGGGTTTATTTCGTGATGACACTGGATGAGTTTGAAAAGATGCCGGTGGTATTTGCCCATTATTTTAAATTCAGATGGATGAAAAATATCACAAGAGACCAGAAGGAGCTGGAAGGATGATCCTGTCACAGGAGAGTGGAGCCTGGAATGAAACAGGTGCTACTCTTCCTGGCAGGGAAGGTAAGGACAGGTGCGGAAAACAGCATTGGCGGCAAGCCTGTAATCGGCTACGGTTCTGGCTTTGCGGATAGCTTTCAGGTACTTGTCAGCACCGTTGAAGCTCTGACCGAGGAATGTCCAGAGATCCTTCATTTTGTATAAGGTATTCATGTCACCGGACATGATGGAAAGATACCCTTCAAGAATGGTATCATGGAAGTCTTTCAGTGTGGAAACCGCATCACCGGCAGTCGTATTTTCCAGGCGGAGAAGGGAAGGAAGCAGGGGATTTTTCAGGAGACCCCGTCCGATCATGATCGTCTTTATGCCGGGAAGTACCGTAAGCGTCTTTTCCTGCGTGGCAGGAGAAATAATATCGCCATTATAGCAAAGAGGGCAGGAAAGTATTTCTTCTGCCTTTTTGTATGCACTGACGTGAGGAATACCGCCATAGCCTTCCTTCTGAAGTCTTGGGTGGATGATCAGTTCTGCAATCGGATATTTCTGATAAATGGATAGCAGTGTATCCCATTCAGACTCCTGCTCCATACCAATCCGGGTTTTGATGGAAATGGACAGGGGGCATCTGCTGAAGATCTCATAAAGGAAGGCATCCAGTTTATCAGGGTATGCCAGGAAACCGGCGCCCCGTCCTTTGGCAACAACTGTGCCGGAAGGGCAGCCAAGGTTCAGATTGACGGTATCGTAGCCATAGGAAGCAAGATCCTGGCACAGGGAGAGAAAGTCCTCCGCTCTGTTTGTCAGGATCTGGGGAATGGTACACATCCCGCTGTTATGCTCGGGCAGGATATCATTTTTTTCCCTGCTGCTCATATGACGGTTGCAGAGAAAGGGTGTAAAGTATTTGTCAATGCCGCCATAGTACTGATGAAATGCATTGCGGAAAATATAAGTTGTGAGTCCCTCCATGGGAGCCATGTAATAGTTCATAAAAGTATGATCCTTAAGTAAGCTGTATGTTTGTACCGGGATCATTATAATATGTTTTTAACTGACAGAAAAGGGAATACGATGAAAAGAAACAAAAAACACACACATACACCATCCAATATCCGTACGCTTCTTGGAATCCTGTTTCTGTGTGTCCTTGGCTTTGCCGTACCTGGCATACTGGAACAGGAAGGGGAACAGCCAGCTTCCTATGAAAGGGAAGTCAGCATTGCAGGCTCAGAAGGCTCAGAAAGCACCTGCATGGCAGATCCGGAGAGTATTCCTGATTATGCAGGGGAAGATTATAGTGTCCTGAATCATGGAATACCCAATTTTACAAAGTGGGATCTTACCCATATCACAGGTGAGCATTACAGTGATCTGGACGAGCTTTCAAGGTGTGGTACGGCCATAGCCATGCTGTCAAACGATATGATGCCGGAAGGAAAAAGAGGAGATATCGGAGAGATACGCCCATCCGGCTGGAAGCAGAAGAAGTATGAGGGACTGATCGATGCGGAGCCGCCCTATCTTTATAACAGAAGCCACCTGATCGCCTACGCCCTGACGGGGCAGGAGGCCAATGAAAAGAATCTGATCACCGGAACGAGGTATCTGAATGCCACGACCATGCTTCCATGGGAAGAAAAGGTCATGCGTTATCTGGACAGGACAGAGAACCATGTGCTTTACAGGGTGACGCCTTATTTTAAGGGAAATGAGCTGGTGGCAAGAGGCGTGGAAATGGAAGCATATTCTGTGGAGGATCAGGGAAAAGGAATCTGCTATCATGTATTCCTTTATAATATACAGCCCGGGATCATTATCGATTATGCGACAGGAAAAAGTGCTGAAGAGTAAGGAAAAAGCAGGAAAGAAATAGGGATAATTTCAGATAGAACAATAAGATAAAGTGTGATAAAATATCTTCGTATGAGAGAAAAGTCATAAGAGGAAACAGTTATGGGAAGTGTGATGAAAGTGCTGACAGGGATCCTTGGCGTATTGGCAGTGATCGCCTGTCTTACAACAATAGGAATTATCGGTTATACAGTGATCGGTGGCGGCGGGAGCCAGAAGACGGCGGACAGCGTAAAGACTGACAGCGCACAGGAGCCGGATATCATGGAAGCACCTTCCCTTGCACCGGTTCCGACGATCCTGCCGGAGCAGACAGGCAGTACGGACCAGACACCGTCAGATATTTCCGGAGATACAGAGAAGCACAGTCCGTCTACTGCAACAGATCATGTACATGATTACAAGGAATCTGTGGAGAAGAAGGCCACCTGTTATCAGTCAGGCAAGCTGAAATATACCTGTGATATCTGTGGGGATGTTTATTACGTGGATACGCCATCTACAGGTCATGTGGCAGAAGACAACTGGGAAACCGTGAGAGAGGCCACTGCAGATAAGGAAGGATTAAAGGTTAAGAAATGTATTTACTGTGATGAGGTGGTAGCACAGGAAGTTGTGCCTTATAAGGGAACCTCCGCTTCAGCAACACCCCATGTACATGACTATATTGCTTCTGTAGAAAGAGAACCATCCTGTGTACTGGCAGGCCTCCGCAAATATACCTGTAGCTGTGGCAGCTTTTATACCGAGCCAATCCCGGCTATGGGACATATTGCAACAGACTGGACAGTAGCAGAAGCAGCAACGGAGAAACAGTCGGGAACGGAGCAGAGAACCTGTACTGTCTGCGGTGTGGTACTGGATACCAGATCCATTCCGCCAGTGACACCAAGTGCATCACCAACGGCAACAGCTACCGCAACGCCAAGTGCGTCAGCCGGGACAAGCGCATCCCCTGCGGCCACAGCAGCGGCAACGACGTCACCAAGCGCATCACCGACGCCAACAGCAACTCCGCATGTGCATAATTACACTTCCTACGTCTTGCAGGAAGCCAACTGTACACAACCGGGCATCCGGTCGTATGTATGCAGCTGCGGCAGTACCTATGCAGAGCAGATCCCGGTGGATCCGAACAGGCACAATTACAGAGCCGTTGTGATCCCTCCTACAGCAACCAGTGCCGGATATACGCTGTACCGCTGTACCAGATGCAATGATACCTACATGGACAATTACACACAGCCTACCGGTCAGTAGGTAGTCTAATCCCTCCGTACCCCGCATATAAATAGGGGTACAGGAGGGATTTGTTATGTATACAGAGAAAAGTGTCAGAGAACTGGAAAAGCTGTTTACTACCAGTCTGCAGGAGGGGCTGCAGGAGGATGTGGCAAAGAGCCGTCTTCTTGAGCATGGAGAAAACAGGCTTTCGGAAGGGAAGAAGAAATCGGTCCTGCAGCTCTTTTTTGAGCAGCTATGTGATCCCCTGATCTATATCCTGATGGCGGCGATCGTGGTGTCACTGTTTTTAAAGGAAGCGGGAGATGCCTGTATCATCGGGGCTGTGATCCTTTTAAATGCAGGCATGGGCGTGATCCAGGAGGGAAAGGCCAGAAGAGCGATCGAAGCGCTGAAAAAGCTGACAAGCCCAAAAGCGATTGTCTTTCGGGATGGCAGGGAGCAGGAGATCGACAGTGCATTTCTGGTGCCGGGGGATATTGTCCTGCTTGACAGCGGCAGACAGGTGCCGGCAGATATCCGGCTGACAGAGGCAGTGAATCTGAGGATAGAAGAAGCGGCACTGACGGGAGAATCCCTTCCTTCAGAAAAAACTGACAGGATCCTGACAGAAAAGGTGAAAAATCCGGGAGACCGGAAGAATATGGCATATATGACCACCATGGTGACCTGCGGACGGGGCAGGGGCATCGTGACTGCCACCGGTATGGACACAGAGATCGGCAGGATCGCCGGGCTCATCGAAGAGAAGGGAACAGAGCTGACACCTTTGCAGAAGCGGCTTTCTGACCTTGGAAAGATACTCAGTATCGGGGCAGTACTTCTGTGCCTTCTGCTGTTTCTGGTAGCAGTTGTACAGAAAAGGAACATAGGGGAAATGCTTCTGACAGCGATCTCTCTGGCAGTAGCAGCCGTGCCGGAGGGGCTGCCTGCGATCGTAACGATCGTGATGGCACTCAGTGTTTCACGGATGGTAAAGGCGGGAACTATTATCCGGAAGCTTCCTTCTGTAGAGACACTTGGCGCAGTGAACGTGGTCTGTTCGGACAAGACAGGAACACTGACGCAGAACCGGATGACCGTAAAGAAGTGCTATCTGGACGGCAGAATCATGGATGCGGATGACTTTACCGGAAAAGGGCATGAATATTTTCTGGAATGCTGCGTTCTGTGCAATGATGCGGAACTTGAGGAGAGGATCGGGGATCCTACAGAACTTTCTCTTCTTTCTTATGCAGATCAATATGGATATGACAGGAAAGTGTATGAACAGAAGTATACAAGAGTGGCGGAGAGAGCCTTTGATTCTGACAGGAAGCGGATGACTACGGTACAGGAGAGGGAAGGAAGCCTGGTGGCATACTGCAAGGGAGCAGCAGATGGGATCATCCTGCGGTGCAGCAGGCAGTACCGGAATGGAAAAGAACTCCCTTTTTCTGAAAGGGAGAAAAAGGGAGTTATGAGAGCAGCAGAAAAAATGGCAGGAGAAGCGCTGAGGGTGCTGGCTTTTGCCATGAGGACGGAAGGAAAAGGCGGATCACAGGAGCAGCTGCTTTCCGAGGAGAACCTTACGTTTCTTGGTCTGACCGGCATGATCGATCCGCCAAGAGAAGGCGTAAAGGAGGCGGTAGAGAGCTTCCGGAGAGCCGGTGTCAGGACAGTGATGATCACCGGAGATCATGTAGACACTGCACTCGCCATTGCCAGGGAACTGTCTATTGCAGACTTAAGGAACCAGTGCATGACAGGAGATGAGATCGCGGCGCTGTCTGAAAGAGAATGGGAGGACAGGGTAGAAGAGATCCGGGTGTTCGCAAGAGTATCCCCGGAGCATAAGGTGAGGATCGTGGAAGCTTTGCGGAAAAAGGGCAGGATCGTAGCCATGACAGGAGATGGTATCAATGATGCCCCTTCCCTGAAAGCAGCAGATGTGGGGATCGCCATGGGAAAGGAAGGGACGGACGTCGCCAGAAATGCGGCAGATATGGTCCTGACGGATGACAATTTCACGACCATAGAAAAGGCCATGCGGGAGGGGCGGGGAATCTATGAAAATATCAGAAAAACGATCCTGTTCCTTTTATCCTCCAATTTCGGGGAGATCATGACTATGCTGGCGGCAGTTCTTGCCGGCTTCCTGCCGCCTTTAAAGGCAAGCCATATTCTCTGGGTCAATCTGATCACGGATTCCCTGCCGGCCCTTGCCCTTGGAGCAGATGAAAATGATACGGAAGAACTGATGGGACAGCCACCAAGGAAAAGCAGGGAAAGTCTGTTTGCCGGCGGTGGGCTTTCCTGTATGCTCTGTTATGGAGTTGTGATTGGAAGTATCAGTCTGCTGGCCTTTCTGACAGTGCCCTACCGGGAGCTTCTTTTGAGGGGACTGCCTGTGAGCCTTGAAAATATAAGAAAGATGCTTCTGGTAACCAGTGTGCTGAACAAAGCACAGACCCATGCCTTTACTGTTCTTGGCATGAGTCAGCTGATGCATGCCATTGGCATGCGGGATGTGAATAAATCCCTGTTTAAGATGAACCACCGGAATAACCCCTATATGCTGGTATCCTTTGGGGTGGGTATCCTTTTGCAGGTGCTGGTGACAGAGATCCCGTATTTTGTGGAGCTTTTTGGCACAAGCCGCCTTACTCTGGAGGAATGGGGGATCCTGCTTCTGCTTTCAGCCATGCCGCTGGTCGTACATGAGCTGCTGGTACTTTCTGCAAGGCTGTCAGGTGTGCAGGAATTTCATAAGCCTGGACAGGGCGAGGAAGAGAAAGAACAGGGACGGGAGAAAAGAGAGTATGCATGAGCTTTTTTGAAAGAGCCGCCTGCTTAGGGTAAGACCGAGGATCAGGGAAAACAGGTGGATCAGGGAGGAAAGCAGCAGTACGGCAGGAGGCGAAAGAAAGTCAAGCTGATAACCGGCACCTGCGGTCAGGCTGTCAAGAGACAGGACAAGGGAGAGAAGGAAAGCTTCTTTTGCAGAAAGGATGGAAGGCTCTGCATGGTTGATCCTGCGGGAAAGGGAATCTGTGGTAAGTGGTTCACCCGCTGCTTTCCCTGAGGCTTTTTTACCGGAGGAATTTCCACAGGAGAGTGCATCATAACCTTTATACAGGGAAAGGGCCAGAAGGATCAGGAAGGACAGTAACAGGGCAGCTCTTTCCGGAAAGTGATTTGCAAGAAAAACAGAAAGAAAGACAGAAAGGGTAAACATAAGGCCGGAAACGAAGGCCAGGATAAGCTTTGAAAGGAGAGGAACCTTTACGCAGGCACTGCCATAAGAAAGACCGGCAGTAAAGGTATCTGTGGAAAGAACGGTGCAGAAAAGAAGAAAAGTCAGAAAAGACGAAAGCATCGTAAGAGTCCTTATAAGGTTTGCTATATTATATTCAGATATGGTATACTTTGTTATATTGTGAAGGAATTTGTAACTCAGAAACAGATGGGAGGAAATGGCATGAAGCTGATGTTTATCGGGGCAGATCATGAAGTTACGGGAAGCTGTCATTATCTGAATGCGTGTGGGAAACATATTCTGGTGGATTATGGTATGGAACAGGGCGTTAATGTATTTGAAAATGCACCGCTTCCTGTAGCAGAGTCCATGATCGATTATGTACTCCTGACGCATGCACATATTGATCATTCCGGTATGCTTCCACAGCTTTCAGCGAGAGGATTTCAGGGGCAGATCCTGACGACGGAGGCAACTGCAGATCTTTGCAGTATTATGCTGCGTGACAGTGCACATATACAGATGCAGGAGGCAGACTGGAAGAACCGCAAGGCGAAGAGAAATGCAAGGCAGGAGCCGTATGAACCGCCTTATACCATGGAAGATGCCCAGAATGCGATCAACAGGCTCGTGCCCTGTCCCTACAATAAAAAAATGGAACTCTGTGACGGGATCGAGATCCGGTTTACGGATGTGGGACATCTTCTTGGTTCGGCGAGTATCGAGGTGTGGATCACGGAAGAAGATGTCACGAAAAAGATTGTCTTTTCCGGGGATATCGGAAATAAACACCAGCCACTGATCAAGGATCCCCAGAAGACAGCAGAGGCAGATTATGTGGTCATGGAATCGACCTATGGTGACAGGCTGCATCCGGGAGAGCGTCCGGATTATATAAAGGAGCTGACCGGGATACTGAAAGAAACCTTTGATAAGGGCGGTAATGTGGTGATCCCTTCCTTTGCGGTGGGAAGAACCCAGGAGATGCTGTACTTTATCAGGAAAATAAAAGAAGACAGACTGGTGGAAGGGTATGAGGACTTCCCGGTTTATGTGGACAGTCCGCTGGCGGTTGAGGCTACCGGCATTTTTCATCAGAATGAGGCAGACTGCTTTGATGAAGAGGCTATGGAACTGGTAAATCAGGGGATCAATCCCATTTCTTTCCCGGGACTTCGCCTTTCCATCACCAGTGAGGAGTCCAAAGCCATCAATTTTGACAGTACACCCAAGGTCATCATCTCAGCTTCCGGTATGTGCGATGCAGGCCGTATCCGCCATCATCTGAAGCATAATCTGTGGAGAGAGGACAGTACGATCCTGTTTGTCGGTTATCAGGCAGTGGGAACCCTTGGCAGAAGCCTGGTGGAAGGCATTGATGAAGTGAAGCTGTTTGGAGAACCCATTGCTGTGCGGGCAGATATCCGGTCTCTTACAGGACTGTCCGGACATGCAGACAAGAATGGGCTGATCGACTGGCTGCAGGGCTTTACAAAGAAGCCGGAGCGTGTGTTTGTCGTTCACGGAGAGGACAGTGTTTGTATGTCCTTTACCGAATGTCTGAAAAAGGAATATGGATATCAGGCGTATGCACCTTACAGCGGGACAGAGTTCGATCTGCTGACCGGTGAATTTGTCTATGAGGCAGAGCCTGTGGCTCTGAAGAAGAAAGCAAAGGCGGTATCTGATGTATTTGCAAGACTTATGGCAGCAGGCCAGAGACTCCTTTCCGTCATCCAGAAGTGTGAGGGAAGACCAAACAAGGAGCTTGGCAAGTTTGCAGACCAGATCAATTCCCTTTGTGATAAATGGGAGAACTGAAAGGAAAATCGTGTATTATGAGCATGGCAGATAAAATATTTGTGGATATGTGCAGGGATATTCTGGAGAACGGGACCAGCACAGAGGGGGAAAAGGTAAGACCCCACTGGGAAGACGGGACACCGGCCTATACGATCAAGAAGTTTGGTGTGGTCAACCGTTACGATCTCTCGAAGGAATTCCCCCTGATCACTTTAAGAAGAACCGCCCTGAAAAGTGCAACGGATGAAATGCTCTGGATCTGGCAGCAGAAATCCAATAACATCCATGATCTCCACAGCCACGTCTGGGATGAATGGGCGGATGAAAACGGCTCGATCGGCAAGGCCTACGGCTATCAGCTCGGCGTAAAGCATCAGTATAAGGAAGGCATGATGGACCAGGTGGACAGGGTGATCTATGATCTGAAGAACAATCCCTTCAGCCGCCGGATCCTGACCAATATTTATGTACATGAGGATCTTCATGAGATGAACCTGTATCCCTGTGCATACAGCATGACCTTCAATGTGACCCAGAAAAAGGGGGAGGACAGGCTGACACTGAATGCGATCCTGAACCAGAGATCCCAGGATGTACTGGCAGCCAACAACTGGAATGTAGCCCAGTATGCAGTGCTTGTCCATATGCTGGCACAGGTATGTGACATGAACGTCGGAGAGCTTGTCCATGTGATCGCAGATGCCCATATTTATGACAGGCATGTGCCGATCATAAAGGAGCTGATCGAAAGAGAGCAGTATCCGGCACCCACCTTCCATCTGAATCCGGAGATTAAGGATTTTTACAAGTTTACGAGAAATGATGTGAGCGTGGAAAATTATGTGACAGGAGAGCAGATCACGAATATTCCGATCGCTATTTAAATAAGATCAGAAAGAAAATGAGGATAAATACATGAATGTAATAGCAGCAGTAGATGAAAACTGGGCCATCGGGAACCGGAATGAGCTTCTTGTCAGGATCCCGGCAGACCATAAATTTTTCCGTGAGGAAACCACCGGCAAGGTAGTCATCCTTGGCAGAAAGACCCTGCAGACATTTCCGGGCGGACTGCCTCTTAAGAACAGGGAGAATCTGATCCTTTCCGGAAATGAGAATTTCAAAGTGAAGGATGCCGAGGTGTTCAACAGTATCGAAGAGCTCCTTGAAAAGCTGAAGGATTATGATTCGGAGGATGTATATGTGATCGGCGGGGAGAGCGTCTACAGACAGCTCCTGCCTTACTGTGATACCGCACATATCACGAAGATAGACCGTGCCTATGAGGCTGATGCCTTTTTCCCGAATCTGGAAGAAGACCCGGAATGGGAGCTGACAGGAGAGAGCGATGAGCAGGTATATTTTGATATTACCTATCATTTTCAGAAGTATGAGCGCAGAAAGTAGGGAAAACCAAAGAACTATTGACTTTTTTTAGAAATGGGATAATAATAAAAAAGTTCAATATGGTTCAATATAATTCAATATGGTTCTACATGAGAGAGGAGCGTAACAGTATGGAAAAGAAAAATATTGATTGGGCCAATCTTGGCTTTGGCTATGTACAGACAGATTACAGATTCGTTTCCAACTATAAGAATGGTGCATGGGATGAGGGAACCCTCACAACCGATGCTAATATAGTCCTTAATGAATGTGCAGGTGTCCTGCAGTATGCACAGACCGTATTTGAAGGTCTTAAGGCATATACCACAAAGGATGGCAGGATCGTAACCTTCCGCCCTGACTTAAACGGTGAGAGACTGGAGCAGAGTGCAGCCCGTCTTGAGATGCCCATTTATCCCAAGGACAAGTTCGTAGAAGCAGTTAAGAAGACCGTTAAGGCAAATGAAGCTTTCGTACCTCCTTTTGGAAGCGGAGCTACTTTATATATCCGTCCTTACATGTTCGGCAGCAACCCGGTTATCGGTGTAAAGCCGGCAGATGAGTATCAGTTCAGAATCCTGACCACACCGGTTGGACCTTACTTCAAGGGCGGCGCTAAGCCGATCACCATCCGTGTCAGTGATTTCGACAGAGCAGCACCGCATGGAACAGGTCATATCAAGGCCGGTCTGAACTATGCAATGAGCCTTCATGCAATCGTAGATGCTCATAA
>CACXDC010000177.1 GCA_902766365.1 uncultured Lachnospiraceae bacterium
AAAAATGCAGATGCACAGCTTGGACGCTCATTTGAATTTTCCCTGCCGAAAGAATGGAGCAGACAGGAACAGATTGATTATACAACGAAATATATTCAAAAGACTTTCGTATCGTTCAATCAATCAGCATTTGGAGGTTCATATGATTGGCAATATAGTGACGGTAAAGGTAGATAGAACAATGTTAAGAAAAAACTGGTGTTAGAGATACAGACTATTTACAACAGGCATATGATATGTGAAAAGATATGAGAAAATATCAGAGAAAAATGTATATAATAAATATAAGTATATGCGTAATTGAAATGGATTATTTATGGCAGATCAGAAAATAGATAATCTTTTAACCTTGCAATGGATGCTACTCCAGAGGAACGGCGAAAATCAGAGAATCTGAATGTGGGATATGATTCAGCTACGAGATTGTGGGACGTGATCGTGAAATACAGCGGACCGGAGAGTGGACTGGCGGGAACTGGCATTCAGGTAGTCCCTTTACTGGGCGGCTATGCAGTAGTGACTTTGCCGGAATCAGAGATAGATGCTTATTCTGACAGAGTGCAGGTGGAATTTATGGAGAAGCCAAAACACCTGTATTTTGAGCTGTTTCAGGCAAAGGAGCGAGTTGCATCCGGACAGTGCAGACCGGCAGAAATGGATTGACCGGAAAAGGTATCTTGGTGGGTGTTGCAGATTCGGGCGTAGATTATTTCCATCCAAATTTCCGAAATGAAGACGGAAGCAGCAGGATTTTACGTTTATGGGATCAAAGTATACCGGGAAATCCACCGCAGGGATATGTAACAGGAACAGAATATACGAAAGAAGAAATCTATGAGGCGCTTGCACTTGGAGAAAATCAGGGCAGGCGCCTTGTTCCGCCTATAGATTACAGTGGACATGGAATCTCAGTACCCGTGATTGCTGCGGGAAATGGGAGAGCGTCAGATGGAGTGAATCAGGGAGTAGCATATGAAAGTGCTTTACTTGGATTGTACTAAGTGAAATCATATATGTTTAATATCTTCCTGACAAAATCTTTATATAATCTTAATACAGAATCAGAGACTCTTATACCATCTTTGAAGGCAATTAGATATAATAAAAATGCATTACGAAGGTAGTGCTATTAGAATCAATAGTAAGGAGTTCTGATTATTTATGCCGGAAAAATTAAGTAAGAAAAAGCATCTGACATCTTTTCAGTTAATTATTCTGGGATTTGCAGGCGTGATCCTTTTGGGAACCGTTTTGTTGATGCTTCCAGTTTCCTCATCGGAGCAAGTGTTGACTCCATTTCATGAGGCTCTTTTTACAGCCACTTCTGCGGTATGTGTGACAGGGCTTGTGGTGAAAGACACCGGAAGCTACTGGTCTCTGGCAGGGCAGACGATTATTCTTGTCCTTATACAAATTGGAGGACTTGGCGTGGTAACTGTGGCGGCATCTGTTTCTCTTCTTTCCGGGAAAAAAATATCCCTTATGCAAAGAAGCACTATGCAGGATGCGATGTCAGCACCTAAAGTTGGAGGAATTGTCAGACTGACAAGGTTTATTTTAAAGGGGACATTTTTGATCGAAGCTGCAGGGGCATTGTTATTGCTGCCAGTTTTTTTATCAGATTATGGGTTAAAGGGAATCTGGCTGTCAGTTTTTCACTCTGTTTCTGCTTTTTGCAATGCCGGATTTGATATACTGGGAACAGCAGTTCATGCTTTTCCATCTCTGACAGGGTATTCTGGAAACGCCCTTATAAATATGGTAATTATGATGTTGATCATTATAGGGGGGATCGGTTTCCTTACCTGGGATGACATTTATACGAACAAATTGAATTTTAAACGTTACCGTATGCAAAGTAAGATTATTCTTATGACTACTACATGTCTGATTTTGTTTCCGGCAGTTTTTTTCTTTACCTGTGATCTGAAAAACTTGTCCATAGGGAAGCGACTGCTGGCAGCTGTGTTTCAATCCGTAACTACAAGAACTGCCGGATTTAATACTATAAACATTTCAGAGATGAGCGAGGCATCAAAGGCGGTTATGATACTGTTAATGCTGATCGGTGGATCGCCGGGTTCTACAGCAGGTGGAATGAAAACAACAACTTTTACGGTACTTATTTTAAATGCTATTGCAACATTTCGAAGCCAGGAAAATGCAGGGGCTTTTGGGCGAAGACTGGAATACTATGTGATAAAAAATGCAGCGACAATAGCCATGCTTTATTTTACATTGTTCTTTTGCGGTGGGGTTGCTATCAGTGTATGCGAAGGGATTCCTCTTTTAGACTGCCTGTATGAAGCTGCCTCGGCTGTTGGTACGGTAGGCCTGACGCTGGGAATTACACCGGAGCTTCATGTTTTTTCACAGGTCGTGCTGATCATACTGATGTATTTGGGACGTGTAGGTGGTCTGACCCTGATTTATGCGGTATTTTCCGGAAGAAACAAGGGAAATGCAAAGCTTCCTTTGGAGAAAATTACAGTTGGATGAGAAGGAGAAAGAAAATATTATGAAAAATGTATTGATTATCGGGCTTGGAAGATTTGGAAGACATGTTGCCATGCAGCTTAATCAGTTGGGACATGAAATTATGGCGGTTGACTGGAATGAAGAAAGAGTGGACAAAGTACTGCCATTTGTGACCAATGCCCAGATTGGTGACAGTACCAATGCTGAATTTTTACAATCCCTTGGGATTGGAAATTACGATATCTGTTTTGTGACCATTGGAGGAAGTTTTCAAAATTCTCTTGAAACAACTTCCCTTTTGAAAGAATTGGGAGCAAAACTGGTGATATCCAGAGCTGAGCGTGATGTCCAGGAAAAATTTCTTTTACGCAACGGTGCAGATAAGGTGGTGTATCCGGAAAAGCAGGTCGCAAAATGGGCCTCTATCCGTTACACGGATGATTATATTCTGGACTATATGGAAGTGGATGCTTCCCATGCAATCTTTGAGGTGGAAGTACCAGATGAATGGGCTGGAAAAACAGTTGGCGAACTGGATATCAGAAAACGCTACAACATTAATATTCTGGCAGTAAAAAATGAGGGAGAATTCAATATTGCAATTTCTCCGGACACATATTTTGCAGAGAATAATAAATTACTGGTGTTAGGAGAATACAGAGCTCTTCAGAAGTGTTTCCGCATATAGATCATTTACGGTGAAGAGGCTGGTAAAGAGGTGAAGGTAATGACAGAAGGTATGCTGGCAGTTACTGTATTTTGTATGTTTGGACTGGGTTTTTATATTGCAAATAAAGCAGATAAGTTTTTGGACGAAATTCAGGAAAATGTTGAAGAGAAACAGCATTCATCGAAGATATTCTTCTTGGATACGCTTTCGGATGAAGAATTGTTAATAGAGATTCATGAGTATAAAAGCCAATATAAGAAAGTTGAAATTATAATTTTTGATGGACAGACTGGGGATGAAAAAAAGATTTTTGACCATAATACAGTCGCATGATATAATTTCAAAAACAACAGAAAAAGGTGGCAGGCAGGATGAGTCTGAGAATTGTAGAGGATAATAAAAAAACAGATGAACATATCCTTGTTTGTCTGTCTGCAGCACCCTCTAATCAGAAAATAGTAGATACAGCGGCGAAAATGGCAAATGCGCTGCAGGCACGTTTTACAGCTCTGTATGTGCAGACAGGTACAAAATCAGAAGCCTTAGATAAAGAAAAGCTGGAAGAACATATCCGGTACGCAGAAATGCTTGGGGCAGAAATTGTGATGACTCACGGGGAAAACATACCGGTACAGATCGCAGAGTATGCCAGGTTATCCAATGTTACCAAAATTGTGATCGGACAAAGCAATGCCAGACGAAATCATTTTTTCAGCAAGTCAACTCTGACGGAAAAACTGATTGAAATTGTACCGGATATCGATATCCATATTATCCCGGACGTGGTAAAAACCAGGAGTTATCAAAAACGGCCATTTACATGGTATGTAGAAAAACCGTCTGCAAAAGATTATTTTCTGACAGTTTTTATATTTGCAGTATGCACTTTCATTGGTCTGCTGTTTCAGAAGCTGAATTTCACGGATACGAATATTGTAACGATATACATTCTGGGAGTTTTGGTTACTTCAATTGTGACAGATGGTTATCTTTGCAGTGTAGCTGGTTCGTTCTTAAGTGTAGTTTTATTTTGTTTTTTTCTGACAGAACCAAGGATGTCTTTTCAGACATATGCGGTGGGTTATCCGGTGACCTTTCTTATAATGCTTATTTCATCCGTACTTACGGGAGCACTTGCGGCAAAGCTGAAGACACATGCAAAGCTGTCCGCACAGCTTGCCTTTCGTACACAGGTGCTGTTTGATACAGACCGTCTGATGCAAAAGGCCAAAGGAGAAACGGAGATCCTTGATGTTACCTGCACGCAGTTGATCCGCTTACTAAATCGCAATATTACAGCGTATGTTGTGGAAAATGGAACTTTATCAGGAGGAAAACTTTTCTCAGGGGAAAAAGAGAATACAGAAGATTTTTTAACACCAGAAGAACAGCAGACAGCCAGGTGGGTCTATGAAAACAGACAGCGTGCCGGTGCATCCACGCAACATTTTCCACAGGCTAAATGTCTATATCTGGCGATCCGAAGCGGGAATAATGTTTACGGTGTAATTGGGATACCACTGCAAAAAGAAACGTTGGATTTTTTTGAATACAGTATCCTGTTGTCTGTAATAAATGAATGTGCGCTTGCAATGGAGAACGCGCAAAATGCCATGGAAAAAGAGAAAAATGCGGTTTTGGCTAAAAACGAGCAGCTGCAGGCAGATCTTCTTCGGGCAATCTCCCATGATCTTCGAACTCCGCTTTGCTCTATTTCCGGCAATGCGGATATGTTGCTCAGCAACAGCGAACGCCTGGACGAAGCTACAAAGTATCAGATTTACACTGACATTTATGACGATTCTGAATGGCTGATCGGAGTTGTGGAGAATCTGCTTTCCATTACCAGGCTGAATGATGGAAGATTGAAATTCAAATTTACGGATCAGCTTTTAGATGAAGTGATTGCAGAGTCGCTGCGACATATTAGCCGGAAACATGATGATTATAAAATTGTGGCAGACTGTGAAGAACTTGTTCTTGTACGTATGGATGTACGCCTTATTATACAGGTTCTGGTAAATTTAATTGATAACGCAATAAAATATACGCCGCCAGGTTCGGTAATCAGCATTCGGGGAAAGAAAACAGATGGGAAAGCGCGGATAAGTGTGGAAGATAATGGTCCTGGCATTCCAGAAGAAATGAAGCCGCATATTTTTGAAATGTTTTATACAGGGAAAACAACAGTTGCGGATAGTCATCGGAGTCTGGGACTTGGCCTGGCACTTTGTCATTCTATCATAGAAGCCCATGACGGTACCCTGATTCTGACGGATCATGATCCGCATGGATGCAATTTTACTTTTACTTTACCCTTAAGCGAGGTGACATTAAATGAATAAGACATTAATTCTGGTGGTTGAAGATGACAGGCCAATATGCAACCTGATCATTACTACATTAAAAACACATGACTATAAATATTTGGCAGCTGAAAACGGATCTTCGGCTATTCTGGAGGCTTCGTCCCACAATCCGGATATCGTTCTTCTGGATCTGGGTCTTCCTGATATGGAAGGCGTAGAGGTGATAAAAAAAATTCGAACCTGGTCAAATATGCCGATTATTGTGATTAGTGCCAGAAGTGAGGATGCGGATAAAATAGAGGCACTGGATGCAGGGGCGGATGATTATATTACAAAACCATTTTCCGTAGAGGAATTACTTGCCCGTATCCGTGTCACTCAAAGGAGGCTTGCTATAACGCAGACAGGAGAACAACTGGAAACCTCTGTTTTTGAAAATGGTGAATTGAAGATAGATTATACAGCCGGCTGCACATATCTGAAGGAAGAAGAATTGCATCTGACGCCCATTGAGTATAAGCTGCTCTGCCTTCTATCCCGCAATGTGGGAAAGGTATTGACGCATACTTATATTACCCAGCAGATTTGGGGACGATGTTCGGAAAACGATGTTGCTTCTCTTAGAGTTTTTATGGCAACACTGCGGAAAAAAATGGAACCTGACAAAAATGGGGGGCAATACATCCAGACACACATTGGAATTGGATATCGCATGCTTAGAATTGAGAAAGATAAATTCTAAGCATGTGATAGGCGTAGTTTTGCTTTATAGCATCTGCATTTTCTTCATAGTTTTTCCGAACAATATAGCTGCAATCAGAATAGACAATACATCGGCAACCGGTTGTGCCCATACAAGTCCAGTCATTCCTACAACAGCCTGCAAAATAAATAATGCAGGAATGAAAATGATTCCCTGACGGCTCATGCTGATAAGCAGTGCTGGAGTTGCGGCTCCCATTGCCTGAAGTGCATTGACCAATACATAAAATACACC
>CACXDC010000178.1 GCA_902766365.1 uncultured Lachnospiraceae bacterium
AACATCTGACGGAATGCGAGACGACCAATACGGCCAAAACCATTAATTGCTACTTTTACTGCCATTTTAGTTTCCTCCTAAAATTGAATAAATTTTATATTATTTCGCCATCCAGGAAAAAACTTCACTTCCATAGATTGACAAAATTTTATCAGCACGATTATTTTACCTAATTTGTCCGGAAAGTGCAAGATGTAAATTAAAAAATATTCCTGTTTCCCGGCAAATTTAATTTAATTTTTATAATTCCCTCTCTTTTCCCTTCTGATTCATTGCTTTTTATCAGAAAATCCACTAGACTTATGAATCGGAGCATGATGTCAAGAAAAGAAACTGGAGGTCATTTACTATGGCAATCACCGCAGACTATCATTTACATACCCACAATTCCGGCGACAGTACGGCACCCATGGAGGACATGATCAAGAAGGGGATTTCCCTCGGTCTCACCACCATGTGCTTTACCGAACACATGGATATGGACTATGTGTACGAGAAACCCGGGGAAGCCGGCATGTTTGAATTAAACACCGATTCCTACCTTTATGAACTGGCTACCCTGAAAGAAAAATATGAAAACCAGATCCAGATCCTCTTTGGTGTGGAGCTTGGGATCCAGCCTCATCTCCAGAAGGAACTGAACCGGTATTCCAGAAGCTACCCTTTTGATTTTATCATAGCCTCTTCCCATATCTGCCATGGAAAGGATCCCTACTATCCGTCCTTTTATGAAGGCCGCAGTGATGAAGAAGCCTACCGGGAATATTTTTCTTCCATTCTTGAAAATCTGGATATCTTCAGCAATTTTGATGTCTATGGCCATCTGGATTATGTGGTACGCTATGGAGCAAGCAAGGATAAGGATTACTGCTATGAAAAATACCAGGATATCTTTGACAAGATCCTGATCCGTCTTCTGGAAATGGAACGTGGCATTGAATTAAATACCGCAGGGCTCCGCAAAGGCATGAAGGATGTCCACCCCTGCACAGGCGTTTTAAAGCGCTATAAACAGCTTGGTGGTGAGATCATCACGATCGGCTCCGATGCCCACGACCCGTCTGCCATCGCCGGTGATTTTGACAGGGCCGCTGAGGTTCTGCGTGAATGCGGTTTCAGCTACTACACTACCTTTGAAAACCGGATTGCGGATTTCCACTGTCTGTAATCTGTCACATCTGGGTTTTCTTTTTTTGTGAAAAGAAGGCGGCCTCATCCCTCGATGCTGCCGCCTCCAAGTACATATTCTCCGTCATAAAATACAACAGCCTGTCCGGGTGTTACCGCCCTGACGGGCTTTTCAAATTCGCAGAAGATCCTGTCTTCTCCTGCTTTCCTTATCCGGCACCATTCTCCCTGGTGTGAGTATCTGATCTTGGCAAATACCCGCCTTTCCTCGGTCAGATCCGGAATACTCATATAATTGATATGGCTGCAGGTCAGGTGATCTGTCATCACATCTTCCGCTTCGCCGATCACCACTTCATTGGTCTCCGGACGGATCTCCGTCACAAAGATCGGATGTCCCATGGCAATACCAAGACCTTTTCTCTGTCCGATCGTATAATGGGTGATACCAAGATGTCTCCCGATCACGGTGCCGTCCTTTAAAACAAAGTTTCCTTCTCCCGGCACCTTTCCTTCTCTTTCCCTTTCAATGAAGCCTGCATAATCTCCATCCGGTACAAAACAGATGTCCTGGCTGTCCGGCTTATAGGCCACTGGCAGATCATTTTCAACTGCCATTTTCCGGATCTCATCCTTATGATAAGCCCCTACCGGCATCAGCGTATGGGAAAGCTGGTCCTGGGTCAGATTATAAAGTGCATAGGTCTGATCCTTCCTTGCCGTAACAGAATTACGGATCGCATACCTGCCATTCGGAAGCAGTTCGATCCTTGCATAATGACCGGTCGCAATATAATCTGCGCCGATCTCCAGACTTCTCTGCAGCAGAGACTCCCACTTCACATAACGGTTACAGGCAATACAGGGGTTTGGTGTCCTTCCCTGCAGATATTCACAGGTAAAATAGTCCATGACCTTTTCCCGGAACTCCTGCTTGAAATTCATCACATAATAGGGAATATCCAGTACCTGTGCCACTCTTCTGGCATCCTCAACCGCAGACAGGCCACAGCATCCGCCGTGTTCCTCTTTCAGTGCCTGCTCTTCATCCTGCCAGATCTGCATGGTCACACCGATCACATCATATCCCTGTTCTTTTAAAAGCAGGGCGGCTACAGATGAATCTACGCCGCCCGACATTCCAACTACAACTTTCTTTTTCATAAAAGATTTAATACTCTTCCTCTTCTGCTTCCTCGCCCTCATGGATATCTGACTTGGGTTTGGAAAGTCCTTCGATGGTTATGTGGTTCTTCTCTGCATAATCCCAGAGTGCTGCATGAATCGCCTCTTCTGCCAGCAGGGAACAGTGCACCTTAACCGGCGGAAGTCCGTCAAGCGCTTCCATAACCGCCTTGTTAGTCACTTCCATGGCTTCTTTGATGCTCTTACCCTTGACAAGCTCAGTTGCCATGCTGCTGGTCGCTACAGCTGCACCGCATCCGAATGTCTTGAATTTGCAGTCCCTGATGATCTGGTTGTCATCAATATCCAGATAGATACGCATAATATCGCCGCATTTAGCATTTCCAACAGTACCTACACCGCTGGCATTCTCGATCTCGCCCACATTTCTCGGGTTATTAAAATGGTCCATTACCTTTTCACTGTACATGTTTCTTTTCCTCTTTCTTAATAAAATCTTCGTAAAGCGGTGACATACTGCGGAGTCTCTCCACAATTCCCTTCAGTTCATCTGCCACAAAATCAATTTCTTCCTTTGTATTCTCCTCGCTTAATGTCATACGCAGAGATCCATGAGCAATTTCGTGAGGCAGCCCGATCGCCAGAAGGACATGGGAGGGATCCAGGGAACCGGATGTGCAGGCTGAACCACTCGAAGCACAGATCCCCTTCATATCCAGCATGATCAGAAGGGATTCTCCCTCAATGAACTGGAAGCTGAAGTTTACATTGTTTGGCAGTCTGTCTGTTCTGTGACCGTTCAGTCTGCAGTAGGGAATTTCCTTCTCGATTCTTTCGATCAGGTAATCACGAAGCTCTGTTTCCTTCCGGGTCCTCTCTTCCATATTGGCAAAGTTCTTTTTTACTGCAGCTGCAAGTCCGACAATACCCGGAATATTCTCTGTACCGGCACGGCGGCTTCTCTCCTGTGCTCCGCCATGGACAAAGGAACGGATCTTGACACCTTTTCTGATATATAAGAAACCAATGCCCTTTGGGCCATTGATCTTATGTCCGCTGGCAGACATCATGTCGATGGGAAGTTCATCTACCCTTGTCGGAACATGTCCATAAGCCTGTACTGCATCCGTATGGAACAGAATACCGTGCTCTCTGGCAATCTCTCCGATCTCCTTAATGGGCTGGATCGTACCGATCTCATTATTGGCAAACATCACAGAGATCAGGATGGTATCCGGACGGATCGCTTTCTTC
>CACXDC010000179.1 GCA_902766365.1 uncultured Lachnospiraceae bacterium
CTGCAAAGGTTCTCTGGTCCTTTACAGAAACCCTCTGTCCCTTATAGGTCAGGCTGCAGAAGGCCTCTGTATTCCGGTGCTCCTGACTGATGATAAAGGGATTGCTGCCGTCATATAATACTTCTGTATCCGGTCCCATGGTATTGTCCAGATGATGGGCATAAGGCCTTACATCAATAATGGTTCCGCCCTGATTCATGTCGAAAGCCATTCGATAATAAGGATCCACATACCAGAAGCACTGTCTGCCGGTGCCGCACAGGATTTCCCTCCACAGATTTACCTCCGGTGCGCCGACCTGGACATGTCCCTCATACCAGTCAGCAAATTCTGACATGGTCGTGCATTCCGCAATGCCTTTTTCACAGTTTTCCTTATAATACAGCAGGGCGTCGCTGTACATCTTTCTGGCATCCAGATAATTATCCACAAACAGTGTCTGGAAACCCTTCGTGATCCATGCTGCGCTGACAAAGACATTATAATAGCCATAGCCGTTTTTCTTTACCTGCTCTGCCCACTGATCAAAGAAATAATACATATAGGAAGACTCTGCACTATGGCAGGCTTTGGCACGCATCACATTGATCGGGTGGCTGGCAAAGTAATCATCCCTGCTGACCAGGGAAAGCACCATATCCCGGTTTAAATGAGGCAGTCCGACGATCCCCACATAATCTTCCCTGTCCCTCGCAGGCATCAGGTGATTTTCCCTGGAAGGATAGCTGGCTCCCCATGGACCGCCATCACTGAACAGCACCCATCCATTACAGTTTCCGGCAAACATTTTGATTCCTTCTTCAAAACAGTTGGTGATCGCCGCTTTTACAGAAGGATATTTCTCCTTTATGTAAGACAGGGTAGCTGCATCCACGATATAACCGCCAACGGATGCCGGTACATAGCCAAATTCCTGCCGGAACTTTTCAAAGATTTTATCAATGACTCTTTTCCTGGCTTCCAGCTCCATCAGATAAAGCACAGGTTCTGCGGTTCCTGCGATTTCCTTCAGCTCACTGTTTGAAATGTCGTGGAAGCTGATACCAAGCTCCACATCATCCCGCTCTCCCTCTTTCTTTACATAAGCTGCAATCTCCGGATTGCACATAGCCGGATATCCGATCAGCAGTGTTACCTTAAGTCCAAGTCTGTGGCACTCCTCCTGTTGGAATTTCACACTTTCCATCAGCGCAGGGTCATTCTCTGCCCGGTGGACAAGATTGATATACATTTTTTCCATCCTCTGTTCCCTTTCCTTATTCCCGTTCTTTTCTCTGTCTCAGTACTTGTCAGCCGCCATCCGGACAAATACGCTGGCGGTCCATATCAGCGCAGAATCCCGCAGGGATTCTCCTGTTTTTGCATTAAAGTTTTCCGGCATTGACATATGCTCCGCACACAGGGAAAGGAATTTGTCCCTGAGCTCCTTCGCAAATTCTTTTTCTCCGCATTCCCTTAACCCTTCACAGATCAGGAAGGTGGAAGGTGCCCAGATCGGTCCTCTCCAGTAACCATCCGGGGAATACCAGCTGCTTTTGAGTCTCTCGCTGGCAAGTCCGTAAACTGTCAGGAATTCGCCCTCTTCCTTCAGATCTGCGATCATTTTGCTCCGGATGCTTTCCGGCAGTCGTTCTCCAAGAAGCAGTGGCAGATACAGGATCAGACTGTCGGAATACACTCTTTCATGGGTTTCCACAAGCCGTCCTGTCATACATTCCTTTTCTCCGTCCCAGAAATGCCATAACAGCTCTTCTGTGAGTTCTCTGCTGTGCTCTTTCCATTTCTGTGCTTCTTCCTTCATGGAAAGCTCTTCTGCCAGCGCAGCCAGGCAGTCCATCTGCAGGATCAGCCACAGAGAAAGATCCGGGCTTTCCACCGGGCTTCCTTTCACCATAACGGTATTGTTATCCCAGCCGCTGTCATTTCCGTTATCGTATTCCGGTACACCGTCCTCATCACTGTCATGGTAGGTGAACCAGTAGTCTGTCCATTTTTCCAGATGCTCATAAGCATATCTGGTTTCCTCTTCCGTCAGCTTCAGTCCATGCTTTTTCATGAATGTGAGGAAATAGCCATGCACCGGAGGCTTGGTAAAGGTCCAGTAACAGCCCCCGTCATCCATACGGTCCGGAAGTGCCCCGTCCTCTGCCTGCTTTTCAAACATCAGCTTCCACTGTGTAAAGGCCTTTTCCGGATCGGCGTCCAGAATGCCAATTCCATGGAAGCAGTGATCCCAGCTCCAGATACCAAGCATGGATACCTTGGAAGCATACATGGTTTCACAGGGGATCTGTCCATAAGGCGCTACGAAGCTGGACCAGTTCAGATAGGAAGCCATGCGGTATGCCTTTCTGTATTTTTCCTCTGCCGGTGCAGATGCTTCCATCCAGTGATCAAATTCCTGTTTTGCCTTTGTCTGGCATACTTCATAAGAAGGTACCGCATCCTCCTTCAGTCTGCTGATCCCGCTTCCCCTGTCTCTTTCAAAATAAAGAAAGCCTTCTGCCTGACTGCTGATCTGATGGGATGCCTTTGTGCAGTTGTCCCCGTCCCAGTCAGAAGTGATTTCCACGCTTCCCTCTCTCAGGCAGAGAAGCGCTTTCATATTCTGTCCGATGCAGTTTACCTCATGAAGCAGTCCTTTTTTCCGTTCTGTTACCTGTGATACCTTCGTATACCGGAAAGTAACAGCTTCTCCCTCTGTCCGGAAGGCGATACAGTCCGGATCTGCAAAGCAGAAGCTGACTTTTCCCTTTTCTGTTCTCACACACAGTTCATGGGGGAAAAACTGTATTTCTTCTACAGAGTGCTCTGTTATGATCTGTACTGCCCGCTGTTCCCAGGCGTCATGATGGAGGGATCTGATATAAAGCCCTTCCGGCTCTCCCCCCTCTCCCAGATACTGCATCGTATAATAACTGCCCGGATAACTGAAAGGAATTCTCTTTATGTCCATCTTTTTACCATCCTTCTTCTCTGATCTGCCGGAAGCTTGTGATCACGCTTCCCATATTCCTTATGATTTCCTGTATTTCTTCGTCCATCAGAAGCTGATATTCTTCTACCCGGTCTGAAAGCTCCGGGATCATCTCCCTGGCTGTTTCAGTATCTGCGCTGGCATGTATCGTCAGTACGTGCAGTCCCTCCGGCAGATGCAGCAGCAGTTCCTTCAGCTTCTGTTTTTTCGTTTCATATTTTTCCTTCTCCGGTCCGGTCACAAACCACTGTCCCCGGATAACCGGCCATCTGCTTTTCTCTGCCAGTTCTTTTCTTCCTTCTGAAAAAAGCATCCATGCGGGAATATGTGGTATCAGGTCATACCCATCCGCAAGCCGGATATAGGTTTCCAGCATGGCTTCACTGGCTCTTACCGTCCACATATGATTGTCCAGATGTCCCGGAAAGCTGCCTGCTGCCACCATCTTTTTGATCTGGGCCAGCGTTTCCTGCTCATACTCCTGACAGTCGATCTTCAAAAGATCCTCTTCTCCGCCAAAGACCATACAGCCGTCCTCTGCCGTAAAAGACTTCGCATCCTCCAGCCGTCCGGCAGCTCTCCAGCGATGCCTTTTCCATTCACAGGTCACTGCACTGTGCAGGCCAATATCAAGCTCCGGCCTGCCAGACGTCCACCGCAGAAATTCCTCTGCTTCCGCTCCCGGGACGATCACACTGGCTCCTTTGATAAGGTCGCTTCCAAGAAGCTCTTTTGCAGCGATCACACTGCCATCATTGATTCCCACATCATCCAGATTAATGATCAGTTTTTTCCATTTTTCCTTCATAATCAGTTTCCTTCTGATTTTATTTTAATGAAAATACCCCGTAAAAATACCCTGTGGATCACACCGCTTTTCCCTGTGATCTGCAACCAAAATCCCGCAAAATTCATATGTCTTTCCCCTATAAATGTGAGGCATCCTGATTTTACCAGTCCATTTTTTCATCTTTGTGTTAAAATACTGTTATCATTGATACAGGAGGCCCCTTTATGTACAGAGTCATGATCGTTGATGACGAAGAGCTCATTCGAAATGGTCTGAAAATGCTGATCGACTGGAATGCCTGCGGGTTTGAGATCGTAGGAGAAGCTGCTGACGGGCGGCAGGCCCTTGCGAGTGTTCCCCTGCTGCATCCTGATCTGATCATCACCGATATCCAGATGCCGGAAGTAAACGGCCTGGATCTGATCAGGCAGCTGCAGTATGACGGCTTCACCGGATCCTTTATCATCATCTCCGGATATGCCGACTTTGCTTATGCACAGACCGCTATCCGTTATGGTGTAAAATCCTATCTTCTGAAGCCCCTGGATGAACGTTCCCTTGCAGGAGAGCTGTATTCCATCCGTAAGGAACTGGAAAAATCCTCTTCCCGGCCATCTTCCGATGCCCCCATGTCCTCTCTTACTGTAGAGAAGCTGACAGAACGTTTTATTACCGGCCTGATCCCTTTCTCGGAAGCGGAGAACTGTCTGGATTCTTCCATTGATGGCAGAACCACGCAGGGTATGCAGGTTATCCTGATCCGGTATTCCATTTCCTTTGAAAATATGGATACCTACCAGCTTCTGAAAAAGGAACTGATGACTTTTCTGTCTGAAAACAACCTGATCTACCTGTTTTCCGGCAATAAGCTTTCCGCTCTGCTTTCCATTAATCAGCGGCATACCAATACCCTGATCTTTAACCGTCTGAAGCAGCATCTGGAGGAAACGCTTGGCCTGTATGTGGAAATATCCATTGGCAAAAAGGTATTTGCCAAAGAAGAGCTTCCCCTGTCCTATCAGTCTGCAGACAGCCTTTTTGACAAGCTGTTCCTGTACGGCTACAAGGGACTTGTTACAGCCGATGCCATTCCGGAAACTACAGATATCCGGGAAGAAGACAGAAACCTTTCTGAAGACCTTATTCTGGCTATTGAATATAACAATCTGGAAGATATCAACGATGCTCTGGAACAGTTCCAGAACAGCTTCATCCAGAAAAATCTTCCTGAAATGGAGGTCAAAACCGAGTATATCCGGCTGTTCCTGGAGATCATAGATCATTTTCTTTCTGCATATCCGGATATCAAGCCGCAGTTTTATGATAAACAGGACTTTATCGAAAAAGCCTATCTGAAAAACAGTATCATCGAGCTGAATGCGGAAATGAAAGCCCGGCTTGCTTCCCTTTCCACGGATCTGGAGCAGTTCCATCCGGACAATATTATGGAAAAGATGGTCTACTACATTGACTGCAACTACAACAAAAATATCAATATCACTACCATTTCCCAGCATCTGCATTACAACCGCACTTACCTGGGACGGAAATTCAAGAAGTACACCGGCGATTTCTTCAACGATTATCTGGACAAGGTCCGGATCGCCAAGGCCAAGGAGCTTCTGCAAAAGGGCTATAAGGTTTATCAGGTAGCAGAAATGGTCGGTTACAACAATGTAGATTATTTCAATGCCAAGTTCCGCAAATATGAAAATATCCCGCCCAGTCAGTATAAGAAACAAAATGGAGGTGTTACCCCGTAGGGCAGCACCTCCTTCTTTTTATTTTATCTTTTATGTTATCTGATATCGTGCGTTCTTCTTAGTTCACGCTTACGTTCCACTGCTGCAGACGATCCTTAAATGCTGTATTTACAGAATCAACCATCTTGTCTACATCCATCTCATCAATTTCCTGCATATAAGCATCCCATACACTGTCGAACTCATCAGGTGCACACATGATCGCTTCTGCAAGGTGCGGAAGTCTTGACTCATCAAATCTCTGCTTGATAACACGTACATCTTCGTCCGTACCATAGGTCAGACTGTCACACTGTCCATAAGGACGAACCTCAAGATCAAGAGGATTCGGGAACATATCTGTGTGATACTTTGCACCATACTGGGAAAGCACTTCTCTCTCAGTATCTGTGAAGGCCTGATCAACAGCATCCAGATCATCGCTGATCAGTGACTGTCCGTTGGATGTCTTATAACCATAAGGCTGATGCATCCACTCGTTGATATCTCTTGTATAAAGCTTTACACCTGTTTTCAGTGCATATGCAGTAGCATCCTTTGCTTCTTCAGCAACATCTTCTGCTGTTCTGACACGGTTTCCATCACTGTCAATCGTGTAGTTAACACCTTCAATACCCCACTCTGTCAGGATCTGACCTTCTTCAGATGCAAGGAAATTGAAGAAGTTGATCAGCTTTTCAGGGTTCTTACATGCTGTTGTAATAGAGAAACCACCGTTCTGTGCCACATCACCAGGCTGATCACCAAGCCATGTCATACCTTCTTTGATCGTGCAGGGGAAACCTGTATAAGCAAGCTCACCGTTACTGCTGTCACGAAGCTCCTGATTTGCACTGGAGAATTCCCATCCACCATCGATCACACCTGCTACACGTCCGGTTGCAACCTTTGCGAGATAAGTATCATAATTCTGAGTAAAACTCTCAGGGTCGATCAGACCGTCATTGTAAAGCTTGTTGTACCAGCGGATATACTCCTTGAAGAAGTCCTGGCGATAAGCAAGTTCCACTCCGCTCATATCATCCTTAACCACATACAGACCATTTAAAGGATAGCCATTGGACAGAAGTGCAGGCTGCTCAATGGAGAACTGGAAACGGAAACCATCAGAGGTTACAAGGCTGAGACCATATCTCTTCTGACCATCTTCCGTAGTAGGATTCTCTTCCAGATCCTTTCTGATCACTGCTTCGAACTCATCAAGTGTCTTTACTTCCGGATAACCCTGCTCCTGCAGTGTCTTGTTGGGAAGGAAGTA
>CACXDC010000180.1 GCA_902766365.1 uncultured Lachnospiraceae bacterium
ATGAGGATCATGGATCTGATCAGCCCGGTTGGTAAGGGACAGCGTGGTATGATCGTATCCCCTCCGAAAGCAGGTAAGACAACCCTGTTAAAGGAAGTAGCAAAGTCAGTTAAGAGAAATAATCCGGAAGTACATCTGATCATTCTGCTGATCGATGAAAGACCTGAGGAAGTAACAGATATCAAGGAAGCCATTGAAGGACCAAACGTTGAAGTCATCTATTCTACCTTTGATGAACTGCCTGAGCACCATAAGCGTGTATCAGAAATGGTGATCGAGAGAGGTAAGAGACTGGTAGAGCATCAGAAGGATGTCATCATCCTGATCGACAGTATCACCAGACTGACCCGTGCCTACAATCAGACAGTACCGCCGAGTGGACGTACCCTGTCAGGTGGTCTTGATCCGGCGGCTCTGCATATGCCAAAGAGATTTTTTGGTGCAGCGAGAAATATGAGAGAGGGCGGATCCCTGACCATTCTTGCAACTGCACTGGTAGATACCGGAAGCAAGATGGATGATGTTGTATATGAGGAATTTAAGGGAACCGGTAATATGGAACTGGTACTTGACAGAAAGCTGTCTGAGAAGAGAGTATTCCCCGCTATTGATATTCCAAAGTCCGGAACCAGAAGAGAAGATCTGCTCCTCTCACCGGATGAACTGGAAGCGATCAATATCATCCGTAAGGCATTAAACGGCCTGAAACCGGAGGAAGCGGTAGACAGGATCCTGGATTTTTTTGCCAAGACGAGAAATAATAACGAGTTCGTCAATATGGTCAAAAAAATGAAGTGGATCTAAGAAAAAGGACTTGCATAGTATATTGACCTGTGTTACAATTAAAAAGCTGTTTCGGGAAAAACATGAGAACGTTAATTGTAATACAGTTAATAAATAGAGAGGTGAAAACATGAAAGAAGGAATTCATCCTGAGTACTATCAGGCAACCGTTACCTGCAACTGTGGAAACACATTTGTAACCGGATCAACCAAGAAGGATATTCACGTTGAAGTTTGCTCCAAGTGCCATTCATTCTACACTGGTCAGCAGAAGGCAGCCAGAGCTGATGGACGTATCGAGAAGTTCAACAAGAAATATGGTGTTGGAAAAAATTAGGTTATGTACAATAAGGTTGAGGGTTACATCCTCAACCTTATTTTGTTATGGCGACGAGGAAAATGGCAGCCGTGCCTGCACGGAATGACATTTGACGACCGCCAAACAATGAAGGAAGCGTTCTGTGAAGCAGAACAGTGAGTGCGGCAGCACAGCTTCATGAATCTGAACGTGATGTGCATATGCGGCAGCACGGCTTCATGAATCTGGACATATATGTATTTTCGTAACAGGAGTATCTTGCATGGGTAAAAAGAAAAAAACAACGCATTATTCCGGAATCGGCGGACAGGCTGTTCTGGAAGGCGTGATGATGAAAAATAAAGATGATTATGCAGTTGCGATCCGTAAGCCGAATGGTGAGATCGAGGTGGAAGTAGATGTATACCGTGGGGTCCTGCATGACAGTGCACTGAAGAAGGTTCCCTTTATCAGAGGTATTTTCAACTTTCTGGATTCCATGATCCTTGGCATGAAGACCATCAATTATTCAGCATCCTTCTATGAGGATGAGGAAGCGGAGGAAACAAAGCTTGACAAGGCACTGAACAAAATGTCAGGCGGACGGGCAGAGAAGATCCTGATGGGAGTGACAACAGCAGTTTCTATTGTGATTGCGATTGCTGTATTTATGCTGCTTCCCTATTTCCTGTCAACACTGCTTGTACAGTATATCAGAAATGATTCCCTGCTTGCGATCATAGAAGGGATCATCCGGATCCTGATCTTTGTGATTTATATTGTAGCGATCAGTCTGATGAAGGACATTCACAGACTGTACCAGTATCATGGTGCAGAGCATAAGTGTATCAACTGTGTGGAGAACGGAAGACCTCTGACTGTCCATAATGTAATGAGAAGCTCCAGGATCCACAAACGCTGTGGAACGAGTTTCATGTTCCTTGTCGTGTTTGTGAGCATTATCCTGTTTTTCTTTATCAGGGTACAGAATCCTGCACTTCGTGTGGTACTGCGAATTGCACTGGTACCTGTGATCGCTGGTATTTCCTATGAGATCATCCGGCTGGCAGGCAGAAGTGACAATATTTTCGTAAAGATCATTTCTGCACCGGGCATGTGGCTGCAGAGACTGACCACCAAGGAGCCGGACAGAGAAATGGCAGAGGTGGCCATCAAATCTGTAGAGGCAGTATTTGACTGGAAAGCTTATCTGAAAGATGAGTTTGGCTATGAAGTGGATGATTCCTGGCTTCAGGATGAACCGGAAGAGGAAGAAGAATAACCCATGAATTACCGGGAGCTTTATGATACAGGAAAGGACAGACTGGAGAAGGCAGGAATACAGGAAGCAGCGCTGGATGCAAGGCTTCTGCTGGAAGAGGTCTGCAGGACAGACCGGAATACACTGCTGGTTCATGGGGACAGACCTGTAACAGAGGATGAGGAAAAGAAATATCTTGCCTTCGTGGAAAGAAGAAGTGTACATGAGCCACTGCAGCAGATTACAGGCTGGCAGGAATTTATGGGACTGCGATTCCGGGTTACAGAGGATGTTCTGGTACCAAGGCAGGATACGGAAACTCTTGTGGAAGAGGTTATGCGGTATCTGCGGGATGGCATGGAGATCCTGGATGTGTGTACAGGCAGTGGATGTATTCTTTTAAGTCTCCTGCGGTATTCTAACGGCTGCAGGGGCGTTGGCTGTGATATATCGGAAAAGGCACTTGCTGTTGCCAGGGAAAATGCGGAGGAACTTGGACTTTCCGCAGAATTTATCCAGAGTGATCTGTTTGAAAGCATAGAAGGAAAGTTTGAATATATTGTATCCAATCCACCTTATATCAGAAAAGATGTGATTCCGACCCTGATGGAGGAGGTAAAGGATCATGAGCCGCTGATCGCACTGGATGGCGGCGAAGATGGTCTTGACTTTTACCGGATGATTACCAGGGAAGCGACAGAACATCTTTATTCCGGAGGTATGCTTTTCTTTGAGATCGGTTACGATCAGGGAGAGGCAGTAAGGAAACTGATGGAAGAGGAAGGATACGAAGAAGTGACTGTCAGTCAGGATCTTGCCGGACTTGACAGAGTGGTGTATGGAACATTTAACGGGAGGAAATAGTCATGTTTGATAAATTAGACGATCTGCTTGCCAGATATGAGGAGATCATGAACGAACTGAATGAGCCTACGGTGACAAACAATCAGGATCGTTTCCGCAAGCTGATGAAGGAACAGAGTGATCTGACACCGATCATAGAGGCATATAAGGAATATAAGAAGTGTAAGCAGGATGAAGAGGATTCCCTGGCACTGCTCGATTCTGAGTCCGATGAGGATATGAAGGAGATGCTGAAGGAAGAGCTTTCAGCAGCCAAGAAAAGAATCGAGGAGCTGGAAAAGGAACTGAAGATTCTTCTGCTTCCCAAGGATCCCAATGATGATAAAAATGTTATCATGGAAATCCGTGCTGGCGCCGGCGGAGATGAAGCTGCCCTGTTTGCAGCGGAAATGTACCGGCTTTATGTACATTATGCAGAAAGCCAGCGATGGAAGGTAGAACTTCTGAATGTAGATGAGATCGGAATCGGTGGCATGAAGGAAGTTAGCTTCACTATTACCGGACAGGGTGCATATTCCAAACTGAAATATGAAAGCGGTGTACACCGTGTACAGCGTGTCCCTGAGACAGAATCCGGCGGACGTATCCACACTTCCACAGTCAGCGTGGCAGTTATGCCTGAAGTAGATGACGATATTGATATTGTCATTGACGATAAAGATATCCGAATCGACGTGATGAGAGCGTCTGGAAACGGTGGGCAGTGTGTTAATACCACAGACTCTGCGGTGCGTCTGACCCATTATCCCACAGGTATTGTGGTTTACAGCCAGACTGAGAAATCCCAGTTGCAGAATAAGGCCAAGGCATTTGCCCTGTTGAAAGCTAAACTGTATGATCTGGAGCAGCAACAGCGTCATGACGCAGAAGCAGAGATGAGAAGAAGCCAGATCGGTACCGGAGACCGCTCCGAGAAGATCAGAACCTACAATTTCCCGCAGGGAAGAGTAACTGACCACCGGATTGGACTCACACTGTATAAACTTGACAAAATAATGAATGGAGATATCGGAGAGATCATAGACGGGTGCATTTTGGCAGATCAGACAGCGAAACTCGCCCGGATGAATCAGGAAGGTTAAAAGACAATATGTTCTGGCCTGTTCAGAGTTAAGATAAATGATGAGCCATAATATAGTAAAAAATATTTCTAAACTTGAAAAACAGGTTGATTATTTCAAAGATACTGTATATACTAAATATAGAAGTAAATGTTTGCCGCTTGCTGATGGTGCGGGATATAAATAATTCAGTTCGTAAATAAAGCCACTTGCTATACAGGTGGGATAAAAATAGTATAGTTTGTAAATGTTCCCCATCAGTGTCTGCTGATGGGGAATTTTATCACAAAGAAAAGGTTGTTTATGGAGATACGACAAGGATATTCATATCATATCAAAGATGAATTTTTTCGCTTGGTTCAGGATAAATATTTGATGAGTAATAAGGAACGGGGAAATTACCGTCCTCATTATTATGCAATTCAGGATAAAAAGAATCCAGAATTATATTGGATGATTCCGATTAGTTCACAGGCAGATAAATATAAGGGAATTATTGAAAAGAAAAAGAAGAAATATGGTAAATGTAATACGATTGTAATTGGATTATTTGCAGGAAAGGAAAATGCTTTTCTGATACAGAATGCGTTTCCTGTTATCAGAAAATATTTTGACCATATACATACAATTCAGGAACAACCAGTGCTAATACATAAAAAGCTGGATAAATTACTTGTTGAAAACCTGAGTGAAGTGCTGGCTATGTATAATCGTGGAATAAAACTTACCTTTACAGATATTACAACAATCAGAACAATTATGGAAAAAGAGTTGGAAAATAGGAAAGACATCATTACTTAATGTGGTGATGTTTTTTTGATATAAAACAGAACATTTATTATTTTGATTTTCCCAAAAGTATTTTATAATAGTCCTATACGGGTACAGAAAAAGGAGGACGCAGAGTATGGCAAACAATTTTGAGTATTTTTCACCCACACGTGTTATTTTTGGAAAGGAAACAGAGAAGCAGACAGGAAAGCTGATCCGGGAATATGGCGGATCCAGAGTTCTTGTTCTGTATGGAGGAAAGAGTGCAATCCGTTCAGGCCTTCTTGACCTTGTAAAGGAGTCCCTGAAGGAAGAGGAGCTTTATTTCCATGAGCTTGGAGGAATTGTTCCCAATCCTCATCTGGACAAGGTATATGAGGGCATCGAGATCGGTAAAAATGAGGATATTGATTTCCTGCTGGCCGTTGGAGGCGGAAGTGTTATTGATACAGCCAAGGCGATCGCTTACGGACTTGGCGAGCCAGAAAAGGATGTCTGGGAATTATACGAACATACAAGAGAAGCCAGAAAATGCCTGCCGGTTGCCAGTGTACTGACGATTGCCGCAGCAGGAAGTGAGACGTCAAGAAGCAGCGTGATCACCAATGAGAAGACACTGGAAAAGAGAGCCTATGATGATAACCTTGCAAGGCCTAAGTTTGCAATCATGAATCCGGAATTTACCAAAACACTGCCAGATTACCAGACGGAATCCGGATGTACTGATATTATGATGCACACCATGGAGCGTTATTTTACCAATGGCGGCAATATGGAGATCACAGATGCACTGGCAGAGGGACTGCTCCGTACCGTAATGGAAAATGCAAAGATCCTGCATACTGAACCGGATAATTATGATGCCCGTGCGGAGATCATGTGGGCTGGAAGCCTGGCACATAATGACCTGACAGGCTGTGGCAATGACGGTGGTGATTTCATGTCCCATAAGCTGGAGCATGAGCTGGGTGGCATGTTTGATGTGACTCATGGTGCCGGACTGGCAGCTATCTGGCCGAGCTGGGCGAGATATGTGTATAAGGATTGTCTGCCCCGTTTCGTGAAATATGCAAAGAACGTAATGGGTGTTACGGCAGGTGGCAGTGAGGAAGAAACCGCACTTCTTGGCATAAAGGCCATGGAGGAGTTCTACCACAGCATTGGTATGCCGGTTAATTTAAAGGAACTCGGGATCCATCCTACAGAGGAACAGATCCGGGAAATGGCAGAGGGATGCCTGAAAGCAAGCGGAAGTGCTACCGGTTCTGCAAAGAAACTGGATCTGCAGGATATGATCCGGATTTATCAGATGGCAAACGAAGCATAAAACAGAAGTAGATAACAAACGGGAAATAAAATAGAAGAACGTGAAAAACAGTATACAAAACAGTAACAGAAAGCGTGGGAAAGATGGCATATTATGTGGCTGATGAAGCAGTAGTCAAAGGAAAGGTGATGATTGGGGAAGAAGCCGGGATCTGGTATCATGCAACGATCCGGGGAGATTCTGATCAGATTACGATTGGCAGCAGAACCAATGTACAGGACAATGCTGTGATCCATACATCCAGGAACTATCCGGTCAGCATCGGAGATGGGGTGACGATCGGCCACAGTGCCATTGTCCATGGATGCACGGTCGGAAACAATACACTTGTTGGAATGGGAGCTATTATTCTGAACGGGGCAGTGATCGGAGATAACTGCATCATCGGTGCCGGGGCACTGGTCACCCAGAACAACAATATACCAGATGGGAGTCTTGCTTTTGGCAACCCGGCAAGGATCATACGGAAGCTGACAGAAGAAGAGATCGTTGCCAATAGAGGAAATGCAGACCGGTATGTGCAGGCTGC
>CACXDC010000181.1 GCA_902766365.1 uncultured Lachnospiraceae bacterium
AGTGTATTCATGCTGAAAGCGCCCAGCTGACAGAATATACCGATGACCAGGGAAGAAAAAAGGAAAAACTGGTAGTGAAGCTTGACTGGACAGTAACAAAATATTAGGAGGCCTCATGAACACATATGACGATATAAAATTACCGCCGAACCCCGCGAGAATAATGGAAGGGTTAAGGGATACGGGATATGATTTCAATACGGCTGTAGCGGACATTATAGATAATTCGATTGCGGCCGGTGCTGGACTTGTAAATGTGGATATTTCCCAAGATCCGATGGGTGATATTACAATATATATTGCAGATGACGGATGCGGAATGACATATGACGAGCTTGTAAATGCCATGTGTTATGGATCTTCGGAAAGAAGTGATCCGGCAAGCCTTGGAAAGTTTGGGTTAGGTTTGAAGACTGCTTCAACTGCCTTTTGCAGATGCCTGTCAGTGATTTCCCGTGGAGCTGACAATAAGGTAAACAAGCTTCAGTGGGATATTGATTATATTGTCGAAAAGAACGATTGGAACCTGAGACGGATGGATCCAGATTCCGATGAAATTTATTACCTTGATCAGACGGCAGGAAGTTCCAATACGGGAACACTTGTGGTGTGGGAACATGTGGACAGGCTGTTGCAGGGAGATAATGCAAAAAATACAAGCGAGAAAGCGCTGCTTAAGAAAACGATAGAGCAATTGGAATTTCATATTTCAATGGTATATCAGCGATTTCTCGACAATAATGACAAACGTGCTTCTGATGTGATAATCAATCTGAACGGGAAGAGAATTCGTGCATGGGATCCTTTCTGCACTTCGGAAGAAAATACCCGGTTACTTTATGATAAAGATATCCCGATTGAAATAGTTGGCCGGGAAGAATCTGAATACCCTGAACTTCAGATAAAAGCATATTTGATTCCCCGGCGTGATGAATTTTCTACAATAGCTGCTGCAACAGCGGCCAAGGTGTCCAGTGACATGCAGGGCTTTTATATCTACAGGGAAAACCGTCTGATTTATTATGCCGATTGGATGGGGATGTATCAGAAGGAGCCACATGGAACACTTCTTCGTGTCGAGATGTCTTTTACCCACGAACTTGATGATGTATTTCATATTGATATTAAGAAGTCTAAAATTACACCGACAGACTCCATTTACGTTTTCATAAGAGATAATATTTTGCCACCGCTTCGTCGTGAGGCCGATGATCGGTATAGAAAAGGTACAAGAAAAGCTGTAGAAAAAGGCAGTCAGGGGGCCCATGATGCAGCAGACCGGAGTATTGATGAGAAAGCTGCAGGAATTCAGGAATCCCAGATAAAGGTTGTGGATAAGAAGACCGGCGCAGTAGATATAACCAATAATAGCGGAACCTTCAGAAACCATATTGTTATTCATGAAAGCCAGGAAGATAATAAGCAGAAACGGATTATTCCGGTGGAAAGCATTGATGATGGTTTATTATGGAGACCATGTATTACCAGTGATGGAGAGCATGCAGTTGAAATCAATATGAGCCATCCGTTTTATCAGAAGATCTACTCCCAGATTATCCAACAGAATGTCCTGGTTACCGGGTTGGATTCGCTGTTATGGGTATTGGGTGAAGGCGAGCTTTCAACGGTAAATGAACGGACAAAGGAACAATTTGAGGACGTAAGGGCATATGTGTCCCGCGGCTTGAAGAAGCTTGTTGCTGATCTGCCAGATCCGGAAGAAGGTTTAGATGAGTAATGAATGATGCAGAAAAACTGATAAAGGACAGACTTCAGAAAGAGTACGGGCTGCCATTTACAGTACATGAAAAAATTGTCGAATCTGAGCCGCATTTTGTCGTGGGCCCATCAAATGATTCTGAAGAATTATTTGAGATTGATGCAGCATTTGAAGGCTTGATGAGATTGTCGATGAGCCTGCGAATGCAGGAGTATAGCGCCACATTCTTAAAGTCCCTGGGCCATAAGGACGAGTCTGGAAAGCAGAAATTTTGCGAATATGCAGAAGCATTTAAGAAGCGCAATGCAAAAATCACTTTTCGGATTAATGGGAACGAAGCTTCTCCTGAAGATTATTCAAAATGGCCGGAAGAGTGGAATTCTTTGGAATTGAGGATAACCAAATCTCCAGTTTCACAGGAAGAGCATTTTAATTATTCGGATATCGCATATGACTGGTCGTCATTG
>CACXDC010000182.1 GCA_902766365.1 uncultured Lachnospiraceae bacterium
AGGGGGAAAACGGTATTGCCATGAAAAAGGTTGTTATTTTCGGAGGGGGTACAGGACTTTCCTGTATCCTGTCCGGATTAAAGCTTTTTCCAATTGATGTGACAACAGTGATCGCGGTCAGTGATAATGGGAGCAGTACAGGAAAGTTGAAAGAAGAACTGAATATACCGGCAGTAGGGGATGTTGGGAAGGTGCTTCTTTCCATGGCAAACGTAGATGAAGATTTCATAGATCTTCTGAGCTATCGTTTCCAGAAGGGATCCTTAAATACACATCCGGTCAGAAACATCGTGCTTGCAGCCCTGATCGATCTTAAGGGAAATCTGACAGAGGCAACCAAGTATATGTGTAAGCTTCTTGATATTAAGGGAACCGTGCTTCCTCTGACAGGGGAAAAAATAGATCTGGTAGGGGAAAGTACAGGAAAGGAATACTTCGGAGAAGAAGCAGTCAGCAGAAATATCCGGAATATCAGCCGCCTGACATATGATCATGATATTAAGATCGAACAGGAGATCCAGGAGAAGATAGGAGAGGCTGACCTTATCATTTTCAGTGCCGGAAGTCTGTACACCAGTATCATCCCACATCTGCTTGCACCGGAAGTAAGAAGTGCACTGGAAGCAGCCAGGGCGCCGCTTCTTTATATATCCAATCTGGTGACGCAGCCAGGAGAGACAGATATCCAGACGGTAAGTCAGCATGTGGAGGTGCTGAATGAGTATCTGGGATCCAGAAAGATCGATCTTGTAGTTGCCAATAATGGAAGTGTGGATGAAGAAATAAAGGAACGCTACCTGAGCTCAGAGAATAAAAGGATCGTACAGGTCGATCACGATGTATTGGGGAAAATGGGTGTCCAGGTCATAGAGGATGATATTTTCTGTATAGAGAATGAAAAGATCAGACACAACGCATTAAAAACAGCTTTTCTGATTTTTTCCTATCTGATGGAAGGATAAAAGGGAAAAGCGGGGGATGAGGAAGTTACATAAAATGGGGAAGCTAAAAAATATTCTGTTTCAGGATGTGAAAAATCCAAATGAAAGTGCAGATGGTCCGATCACACTCAGGATCAGTGCACTGGTAATGATGATCTATCTTCTGATCATATCTGTAATATTAGTAATGGTACATCATGTCTGGTGGATGGCCAGTAATCTGTTCTTTATAGTAATATATGGCTATCTGATCCGGCTTACCTATGGTAATCATACAAAATCCGCTCTGTGTATATACAATATTGTCACGATATGTGCTGTCTGTTTTAACGTGATCCTGATCGGGTGGGACAGTGGAATCCAGCACTTCCTGTTTATGCTGGTATTACTGGATCTGCTTTTTACTTATATGAGTAAATGGGGACAGTGCGTTGTGGTTGCATTTCTGTGCCTTATCAGACTCAGCCTGTATTTTTACTGCAGGGGACACGTAAAAATACAGTTAGAGGACAACTGTGATATTTTCCTGCAGGTGATCACAACAGTGGTTGTCTTTGTACTTCTTTATCTGGTAGGACTTATGCTTTCCAAAGACTCTCAGGCGATCGAGAGGAAGCTGATGAAATATAACAATGAGCTTCAGCAGGCAGCCAACACAGATACGCTGACACGTCTGTGGAACCGGCACTGCCTGATGCATTACATGGAAAAGAAAGTGGAGCATCCGGACGATTTCCTTTCCATTGCTATCGGAGACATTGATTTTTTCAAAAAGGTCAATGATACCTATGGTCATGAGTGTGGAGATGAAGTACTGCGGACACTGGCAGATATCTTCAAAAAGGAAATGGAAGGACATGGTGTGGTAGCAAGATGGGGAGGAGAGGAATTTATCTTTCTGTTTGAGGGGGCAAACGGAGACGAAGCAAAGATTCTGCTTGCACATCTCCAGAATGCAGTACGTAAGGCCACGATCACTTATGGGGAGCTGCAGCTTAAGGTAACCATGACTTTCGGGCTCGTGGAATATGATACCAAGCTCAGGCTGGATGAAAACATTAACATAGCAGATGACCGCTTATACATTGGAAAAGAGAATGGACGGGATCGGATCATTTATTAACACAGAAAAACTTGAGGATAAGAATGAAAATTAAAAAAACTGGCAGAAAATCTGTTTACCTTTACGCAACTATTCTTCTGATCGCGATCATTTCCATTGTACTGACGCGATATACGTTGTATGTGCAGAAGACAACAACACAGCAGTGTTTCAGTATACTGGATGATTCCAGGGTGCAGATCGGTCAGATGATCACAAATGAGATGCAGACTGAACAGGAACACCTGGAATCTGCATCTTATCTTTTAACAGACCTTTTGGAGGACTACGAGAAGAACCAGGAGCTGATCATAAATATCATGGCGGCATGCAGCATCAACAGAGAGTACGCCCATTGGGAAATCTGCTTTCCGGACGGTCATGTGATCAGAACCGATGGAAGTGATGTGGAGCTGGAACCGCCATATTCCTTTGAAGACCGCATTCAGAGAGGAATCGTTGTTTCAGAGAGAAGAACGGCATTAAAGGATGACAGGACCCAGATCATTATGCTTTCCAAATGTATCTTTAAGGGAGGTGAATGTATTGCTATTTTATCATCAGTAATAGAAGTAGAGCCCTTTGCGGATACATTTATGAAAAATGCCTATGAACAGGAGCTGGAAGTTTTTCTCTTTGAAAGAGGAACCGGAGATATTCTGATCGATTCTTTTCATGATACACTCGGAAATGCATATGACATCCAGGAAAGAAAGGCTGCCAAAGGATTCAGTTGGGAAGAGATCACAGGCCATTATCAAAAAGGAGAAAGCGGCCATGGTGCCTTTGAGGCAGAGAATGGAGAGATCATGTATCTTACCTATGCGCCGATCGCCTACAGCGACTGGGAGCTGATGCTGTTTTCGCCGGATACGGTCTGCATGCAGACTGCGAATACGAACAGTAAGGCTACCATGCAGATGCTTGTGGTCATATTGACTGCTTTTGCAGCATTCCTTACAGTAATCGCAGTTGGGGAGAGCAGGAGACAGAAGGTAAAGGCGGAGAGGGAAAAGGAATTACAGCAGGCACTGGAGAAAGCGAACAGGGCCAGCGAGGCCAAATCGGACTTCCTCTCCAGAATGTCCCATGATATCAGGACGCCACTGAACGGAATCATCGGACTTCTAGATGTATCAGAAGCAAATCCGGATAACCCGGAGCTTCTGGCAGCAAACCGCAGGAAAGCCAGAATCGCAGCAAATCATCTGCTTTCTCTCGTAAATGATGTATTGAACATGAGCAAGCTGGAAGAAGACAAGGTAGAACTGGCACATGAGGCTTTTGATATCAGGGATCTGGCAGATGAAATCCTGACCATTACGGAAATGAGGGCATCAGAGGCAGGTATAACACTGAACCACAAGGATTGCAGAATAAACATAGAATATCCTTATATTTACGGAAGCCCTTTGCATGTGAGACAGATCTTTGTCAATATTCTGAGCAATGCGATCAAGTATAACAAACCTGGTGGATCTATCACTGCGAAAATCGAAAGTGGTGAGAGAAAAGGAGATAAGATCACTTATGTCTGTACCATCTCAGATACAGGTGTTGGAATGAGCCGGGAGTTTATGGAAAGACTGTTTGATCCTTTTGTTCAGGAGAAGGTAGATGCCAGAAGTGTTTATCACGGAACCGGTCTTGGCATGGCTATCGTCAAATCTCTTGTGGATAAGATGGATGGTACGATTTCCGTGGAAAGTGAGCAGGGTGTTGGAACGACCTTTGTGGTGGCAATTCCTTTCGAGATCGCCAGAGAAGAGGATGTCCGGATACAACCGGAAAAAGGAAATGTTTCTATTGCAGGAATCAGGATCCTTCTGGCAGAGGACAATGACCTGAACCGGGAGATCGCAACAGAACTGCTGAAGGAACAGGGAACTGTGGTGACAGCAGTGACAAACGGGGAAGAAGCTGTGCAGATGTTTGAAGAAAATCCGGAAGGTACCTTTGACGTGATACTGATGGACATGATGATGCCGGTAAAGGGCGGTCTTGAAGCAACAAGGGAGATCCGGGCGCTTGACAGAGAAGATGCAGGAAGGATCCCGATCATTGCCCTGACAGCCAATGCATTTACAGAGGATGTGGAGAAGTGCATGGCAGCAGGGATGAATGCACATCTGTCAAAGCCAATCGATCTGGAGGTTATGGTAAGGACGATCCGGGGAGTGGTTAAATGAAACAGGAGGGATAAAAGTTTTACCTAAAAAGCTTTAACAGCAGTCAAAAACTGAGGGGATCGTGAGAAGAATTATGTGAAAAATAATAAAAACTATTGCAACTTTTTCCCTTTTTGAATATGCTATATATAACAGAGTTGCCCGAAGCCTTTTTGGCATTGGGAACCAAGCTGAGACGTGTGCTCAGCTTTTTTTACGTTAAGGGGGAGATTTTATGGATTTGAAAAAAACCATTGACCTTCGATGAATGTATAATACAGACTTTAATCCTCCGGCAAAGTTTACAACGTCATTTTTGAAAAAACATCCAGAAATAAAGAATAACTCATTATTTGCGTATACACTTATTTTGTTAAAAAGATTACCAGATGAGAGCAGTAAAAAATCTTTGATTCAAACTGTGGAAAATGTCATGAGTGAGTATAGTGATGATATTGATTTGAAATTGATTGGATTCCCGCAAAACTATATGGAAATCATGAAAAATAATGTATAAAAAGAGTGCCTTTGAGCTTACCGGCTCGGAGGCTTTTTATATTTGAAAATGTTGCAAAAGGAGGACCATAGTTACATCTCTGCTTGTAATAGATACATTTTTATGATAAATTGTATATTAATAGGGGAAAATCAAATATCATCTGACAGTATTTCAAAAAGGGGAATGAAATGACGAGTGAGAGAAATAACAGGCTGCTAAATGCCAAATTAAACAAGTATATTGTGCCGGGCATTATGATGTCGCTGGCACTTCAACTGGGGAACATTGTGGATACGATCTTTGTAAGTAATCTGATCGGGGTGGAAGCAATGTCTGCAGTCACGATGAGTCTTCCGGTTGAGACGATTGTCCAGCTTACCGGTTACTGCCTTGGAATCGGCGGTTCCATAGCAGTGGGAAACATGCTTGGCAGACGGGATAAGGAAGGTGCTTCGAAGCTGTTTTCAGTTACATTTCTGGTGACACTTCTGGTAGGACTTGTTTTTTCTGTCTGTGCGTTTCCACTGGCAGGGCCGATTGCGAGGCTCCTGGTGCCTGGCGGCGGTACACTGACAGATTATACAGGAGATTATATCCGTGTCAGTATGCTTGGTGCACCGGTCATTGGAATTGGCCTTATGATGGTCAATTATCTGGGTGTTGAAAATCATCCAGAGCTCGCATCTACATATCTTATCCTTGCAAATGTCATTAACCTTATCCTTGATTATATCTTTCTCCGATTTACGCCACTTGGAATCACAGGTGCGTCATTATCTACAGTGCTTGGCTTTCTGCTGGCAATGTTTGTTTTCCTGTTTTATATCCGTTCCGATAAAAGGAATATACGTTTTGTACGGCTGAAGGCAAAGGACTTTGGAATCCTCAAAGAAGCTGTTGTTACTGGTGTGCCCATGCTTGTTTTCATGGCAACGAATTTTATCAAGGCACTAGGCTTAAATACAATTATCATCAATCAGATCGGAGAAGAAGGAATGGCGGTATTTACCGTCTGCGATAATGTTCTTCTGATCGTTGAAATGCTGACAGGTGGAATCATTGGTGTGATCCCTAATGTGGCCGGAGTCCTTTTTGGTGAAAAGGATTATGTGGGAATCCGTGTCCTGTGTAATAAAATGCTGAAATACAGTTATATCGTTCTGGCAGTGATATTCGCAGTTATCATGGCATTTACGGAACAGATCACGATCCTGTTTGGAAGCGGTGGCGGAGAGCTTGGCAGACAGATGGTGAATGCGCTCCGGATTTTTGCCATCTGTGTGATCCCGTACCTCTGGAATAAATTTATTGTAAGCTATTATGAGACGATTGAAGAAACGGCAATCGCAAGTTTTGTCACTTTCCTTGAAAATGCGGTTGTGGTTCTGCCGGCAACCTTTGCCGGAATTCTGGTCTGGAAGCAGATAGACGGGATCGGTATTGATGGAATTGCCATAGGATTTGTTGCCACAGAGTTTATCACGGTAATAGCAGCCTGGATCTTCAGAAAGATCAAACATAAGAATTCCAGCTTTTATATTGTCCCTGACAAAAATCCCGGAACCAATCTGGATTTTTCCATTAAAAGTACCATGGAAGAAGCACAGACGGTTCCTGTAAGGATCATGGAATTCTGTAAGGAAAATGGAGTATCCGGAAATAAAGCCAATCTGGCAGCGGTATGTGCCGAAGAGATGACGGTAAATATCATCAAATTTGGAGGGAAAACTTCCAACTGGATTGATATCAATATCTGCCTGGAAGGAGATCTGTGCAGACTCAGGATCAGGGATAACGGAGTCAACTTTAATCCACTGGAGTACAGCTATGACAGTGAGGAATTTGATATCCACGGAATAGAACTTGTGAAAAAGATTTCAAAATCAATGGACTATATACGTGCGATTGATATGAATAATACCATAATTTCATTTTAAGGAGGGGAAGAAATGTCATCTATTAACGAGAAATCCGGTTTTGAATTTGTGTTTCAGCCGGTAACGAAACTGTTCGAGGAACAGGTACGTCTGCACCCGGACAAGTGTGCGGTCGCATCCGGTAAAGAACGTTTTACCTATACCCAGTTGAATGAAAGAGCAAACAAAATTGCCCATTCTCTCATTGAAAAAGGGGTTCAGAGGGAGACGATTGTGGGTATCGTACTGGAGCGCTGCTGCGATTTTTATGCAGTACGACAGGGCATTTTAAAGGCCGGAGGTGCGTTTGCTGTAGCAGCACCGGATTATCCGGATGACAGGATCCGGTTTATCTTTGAGGATGCCGGGGTGCCCTTTGTTATCACGACAAAGGAAATCGCAGAAGAACACAGGGATCTGTTTGAAAAGCTTCCCTGTACCATCCTTCTGCTTGAAGAGCTTCTGAAGCATCAAAATGCAGAAAATCCGGATACGGAGATCGCTGAACATGATCTCTGTTATTGTATTTATACCTCTGGTTCCACCGGAAAGCCCAAAGGGGTTATGATCGAGCATATAAATCTTGCCAATTTCGTAAATCCCAACCCGAAAAACGCAGAAACCTATGGATATGTAAGCAGGGGAAGTGTATCCCTTTCCATGGCTGCGATGACATTTGATGTATCCGTGCTGGAAGAATTTATTCCACTGACAAACGGACTGACAGCAGTGATCGCAAGTGACGAAGAGATCCTGAATCCGGTCATGCTTGGCGAGCTGATCGTAGAAAATAAAGTCGATATCATGACGACAACTCCGACTTATCTGTCCAACATGATCGATCTGCCACAGCTTAGGGAAGCTGCCGCGCAGATCAAAGTTTTTGATGTGGGGGCAGAAGCCTTTCCACCGGCACTTTATGATAAGATCCGTTCTGTAAATCCGGATGCGTATATCATGAATGGCTATGGTCCTACAGAAACAACGATCAGCTGTACGATGAAGGTGATCACGGACAGCAAAAACATTACCATTGGCGAACCAAACGGCAATGTCCAGGTATATGTGGTTGACAAGGACAATAAGATCCTTCCGGATGGAGAAACCGGAGAACTTGTAGTGGCCGGCCTTGGAGTTGGCAGGGGCTATATCAATCTGCCGGATAAAACAGCAGCCGTTTTCATTACACTGAATGGAGAAAAAGCATATAAAACAGGAGATCTTGCAAGAATTACCCCGGAGGGTGAAATTGAATTCTTTGGAAGAATGGATAACCAGATCAAACTGCGTGGACTGCGGATTGAGCTTGGAGAGATCGAAGAAGTGATCAACAGCTTTGAGGGAATTATCACCAGTATTACAGTGCCGGTGGATAATAAATACCTCTGCTGTTACTTTATGGCAGACCGTAAGATTGATACGGATGAGCTTTCTACCTATGCGTCAGAATCACTGGCACATTATATGGTTCCGGATGTTTTCGTACAGATGGAAAAGATGCCGGTAACAGCAAATGGTAAGATTGACAAGAGTGCACTGCCAAAGCCTGTTTCACAGCCAAAGAACCTGAAAGAGCCGGAAACACCGATGCAGAAGAAGATTTTTGAAATTGTTTCCAGCGTGGTAGAAAATGATTTCTTTGGAATTGATACCAGCTTTTACAAAGCAGGATTATCTTCCATCAGTGCCATGAAGCTCTGCATCCTGATTTCTGATGAGTTTGGCGTTACAGTGAAAACGAGTGATATCCACGAAAATAATACCGTTGAAAAACTCGAAAAGTATGTCATGCTGGCACCCAAGATCAGAACCTATGAAAAGAGAGAGGTTTATCCGCTTACCGGTTCCCAGAAGGGCATCTTTGCAGAATGCAGTAAGAATCCGGAGAGTACCGTATACAATATTCCGTTCCTGTTTGAACTGGAGAGCAAGGTGGATGTACAGAAGCTGTCTGATGCAGTTGCAAAGATGGTAAAAGCACATTCCTACCTGCTTACAGAAGTATTCCTGAATGATAAGGGAGAAATGGTACAGCGTCCCGGAGAGGATAATTTTGTACCGGAAGTCATTGAGACGACTGATGAACAGTTTGAAGATATAAAGAAGGAACTGGTACGTCCGTTTAAACTGGAAAAAGGACGTTTATTCCGTGCACAGATTTATATTACAGAAGATAAGAAATATCTCTTTACTGATTTCCACCATATTATTGCCGATGGTAATTCCTATGATATTATTTTTGAGGATATCAACCGGGCCTATATGGGTGAAAAACTGGAAAAGGAGACCTATACAGGATTTGACGCAGCTCTTGATGAAGAGCAGCAGATGCAGGAAGGAAAGTACAAAAAAGCCGAGAAATATTATGACAGTGTGTTCGGAGAGGTGGAGACTGAATCACTTCCGCTTCCGGATGTGACCGGCAAAGATCCTGAAAAAGGATATCTGGAGAGAAAGATTGCTGTTGCAGAGGACAAGATCCTTTCCTGCTGTGAGAAGCTTGGTGTGACACCGAATATTCTGTTTACCGGTGTATTTGGGATTCTGATGTCCAGATATTCCAATTCCGAGGACAGCCTCTTTTCCACGATCTACAATGGAAGAAATGATTCCAGACTGGAAAATACGGTCTGTATGCTGGTAAAAACCCTTCCTGTATATTGCAGCTTTGAAGCGAAAACGACGATCCAGGCCTATATGACAGAGCTTTCCGAGCAGCTCCTGTCCTCCATGGCAAATGATATTTTCCCGTTTTCGGATATCTGTGCAAAGTATGGATTTAGTTCAGATCTTACGTTTGCTTATCAGGCAGAGCTGAGCGATGATTACCCGATTGGTGATACGGTTGCAAGGGGACATGACCTTTCTCTTGATATGGCCAAAATGCCGTTGCTCATCCAGGTAAGAGAGTACAATAACGAATATGTACTTACGGCAGAATTCCGCAGTGATATGTACAGTGATGCTTTTGTGGATGGCATGCTGGAAGCATACGAAGCGGCTATGGACTCCATGCTGAAAAACAAGTATGTTTCAGAAGTATCCATTATTTCAGACAATGCGGTTAAAAAGATCGCAGAATTCAATGACACTGCCTGTGAATACGACAGGACGAAGACTATTTCCGATATGTTTACGGAAAAGGTACAGACCATACCGGATCATACGGCTGTTGTATTTAAGGATAAGAAGTATACCTACAGGGAACTGGATGAGATCAGTGACAGGCTTGGAAAATACATTGCGTCTCTTGGCATTGGCGCAGAAGATGTCGTATCGATTCTGATCCCACGCTGTGAGTATATGGCTATCGCTCCCATGGGTGTTATCAAAGCCGGAGCAGCCTATCAGCCGCTGGATCCGTCTTATCCGAAGGACCGTCTGATGTATATGCTGGAAGATTCAGCCGCAAAACTGCTGATCGCAGACAGAGAGCTTCTGCATCTGGTGGATGGTTATCAGGGACCTGTTTTATATACCGATGAGATTCTGCAGCTCGAAGATACTGACGCAGAACTCAGAAAGCCGCAGCTCCATGACCTGTTTATCTTGCTGTATACTTCAGGTTCCACCGGCGTACCGAAGGGATGTATGCTGGAATATGGAAATATTACCGCATTCTGCCACTGGTACAGAAAGTATTACAGCATTGATTCAGAATGTAAGATCGCTGCTTATGCATCATTTGGTTTTGATGCTTCCATGATGGATATTTACGGTGCCATTACAAATGGTGCACAGTTACATATTATTCCGGAAGAGATCCGGCTGGATTTTATCGGTCTGCAGAAATACTTTGAAGAAAATGGGATTACCCATTCCTTTATGACGACACAGGTCGGAAGACAATTTGCGCTTGAAATGGATTGCAGGAGCCTCCGGTATCTTTCCGTAGGCGGAGAGAAGCTTGTACCCTGTGAGCCGCCGAAGGGTTACAGATTTGTCAATGTTTACGGACCGACAGAAACGACTGTTCTCGTGACAGCATTTGAGGTGGATAAATATTACCCTAACATACCGATAGGTAAGGCACTGGACAATGTCAAGCTTTATATTACGGACAAGGCCGGCCATATGCTGCCGTATGGTGCCTGCGGAGAACTGATGATCTCGGGCTTCCAGGTTTCCAGAGGATATCTCAATAAGCCTGAGAAAACGGCTGAGGTTTATACGAAGAATATTTATGATGATACGGAAGGCTATGAAGTACTGTATCATTCCGGAGATGTGGCAAGATACCTTCCTGACGGAAATATCCAGATCATTGGCAGAAAGGATTCCCAGGTTAAGATCAGAGGCTTCCGTATTGAACTTTCCGAGGTGGAGGAAGTCATCAGAAGATATCCTGGTATCAAGGATGCAACAGTCGTTGCATTTGATGATCCGAACGGTGGAAAATACATCGCTGCCTATGTGGTATCAGACAGTACTGTTGACATCAACGGATTAAATGATTTCATTAAGGAAACAAAGCCTGCTTATATGGTGCCTGCAGTGACCATGCAGATCGACAAGATCCCGCTGAACCAGAACCAGAAGGTAAATAAAAAGGCACTTCCCATGCCGGAGAGAAAAATAGAAGAGATCATAGCACCGAAGAATGAGACCCAGCAGAAATTATTTGACTGTATCGCAGATGTCCTTGGTTATCAGGAATTTGGTATTACCACAGATATTTATGAGGCAGGACTGACTTCTATCAGTGCGATCAAACTGAATATCCTGATCTCCAAAGCATTTGATATTGTCATCAAGACATCGGATATCAAGAATCATCCGACGATCGAGATGCTGGAAAGCTTTGTTCAGACTGCAGGTAAGGAAACAAAGAGAGAAGTACAGGAAAACTATCCGCTTACCAACACACAGGAGGGAATCTTTATTGAGTGTACAGCCAATATGGGCTCTACCATTTATAACATTCCTTACCTTCTGAAGCTGGATAAGAAGGTAGATCTTGAGAAGCTTGCTGCTGCGATCGACAGCACCATTGAGGCACATCCTTACCTGAAAACAAGACTCTTTATGGATGAAAACGGGGATGTCCTGCAGAAGCGTGACGACAGCTTAAGCTGCAAAACACAGATCATCAACGGAATGAACAGGGAAACTCTGGTCCGTCCGTACATGCTGTTTAATGAACAGCTTTTCCGTTTTGAAATCTACAGAACCTGTAACGGAAATTATCTGTTCCTTGACATTCATCATATTATTGCGGACGGTACGTCCCTTGGTATTATCCTGAATGATATCAACAGGGCTTACAGTGGAGAAAAGCTGGAAGCAGAAGCGTATACCTCCTATGATCTTGCACTGGATAACCGGGATGCACTGAAGAGTGATGTATATAAGAATGCAGAAAACTATTATAAATCCGTATTTGAAAATAAGGGCGGAAGCATCAATTTCTATCCGGACAAAAACGGAGCGGTTCCGACTGCAGCAACTTACCACAGAGAGGTTACAGAAGTTTCTGTACAGCAGGTAAAGGATTTCTGTAAGAAGTATGGAATTACAGAAAATGTGTTCTTTATTTCTGTATTTGGCCTTACCCTTGGTAAATACAATTTCAGGAAGGATGCGGTATTTACTACCATTTATCATGGAAGAAATGATTCCAGACTTTCTGAGACCGTTGGTATGCTGGTAAAGACACTTCCTGTTTACAGTGATTTTTCGGGAAACTTAAAAGATGGACTGCTTGCTGTACAGCAGCAGCTGATCGATTCCATGAACAATGATATTTATCCGTTCTCACAGATCAGCCATGAGTTCAACATCAAAGCAGATGCCATGGTGATCTATCAGGGAGATAATTTTGCATTTGATACGATCGGCGGCGAATACGCACAGGAAGAACCGGTCAGCTTAAATGCGGCGAAGGCACCGGTTTCCATCAGCATTTCCATTGAAAGAAACAAGTTTGTCTTCGAAATTGAATATCGTGGTGACATGTACTACGAGGAAACCATTAAATACCTGGCAGATAACCTTGAACTTGCAGCAGGCGGAATCCTGAAGGAACAGGAGCCGGAAGATATCAGGCTGATGTTTGAGGAAGAGACAGAGATGGAAGATGATCCGGAGCATGCGGGCAAGACCTTTGTGGATCTGTTCCGGGAAGCAGCAGCGAAGTATCCGGACAGACCTGCTGTAAGAGATGGCTCTGGTGAGATCACTTACAGAGAACTGGACAGAATGTCCGATTATGTCGCACAGAAGCTTACCGAAAACGGATTTGGCAGAGAAAAGGCTGCAGGTATCCTGTGCGGCAGAACCAAAGAATATGCGGTTGCCTATGTGGGTGTCATGAAGGCCGGCGGAGCCTATGTGCCACTGGATCCGGAGTACCCGCAGAGCAGAATTGAATACATGCTGAAGGATTCCGGAGCAGAGAATCTGCTTGTGATGGGTAAGTACCGTGATCTGGTCAGCTTCTATGAAGGAAATGTGATCAGTCTTGATGATGTGGCAGAAGCATCAAAAGACTTTGCACTTTCCGCAGAGCTTACCGCACCAGAACCGGAGAATCTGGCATATATGATTTATACATCGGGTTCTACCGGAAAGCCCAAGGGCGTTATGCTGGAGCACAGAAATCTGATGAACCTGATCGAATATGTCAGACTGACCAGAAAAACGTCGCCGGATGATATTGTAGCTGAATTTGCAAGCTTCTGCTTTGATGCGTCAGTGATCGATCTGTTTGCACCGCTTACCGCAGGTGCGGTATTGTATATCTTCCCGGAGGATATCCGGAAGGATGCTGTTGCTGTTGCAAAATGTATCCAGGATCAGAAACTGACCAGCGCCACCTTCCCTACACAGATGGGCGAACTGGTGACAGAACTGCTTGAGGATGCCCCACATCTTAAATTCGTTACCCTTGGTGGTGAGAAATTCAAGCATTACAGAAAACGTACCTATCAGCTGATCAACGGTTACGGTCCAACAGAAGATACCGTATCTTCCACAGAATTCTGGGTTGATAAACAGTATGACAACATACCAATCGGAAAATCACAGAGGAATGTACGCAGTTATATTGTTGACCAGGATTTAAAGAGACTTCCGGTAGGTGCATCCGGCGAACTTTGTCATGCAGGCCGCCAGATCGCAAGAGGATATCATAACCTTCCGGAGAAGACAGCATCGGTATTCGTGGAAAATCCGTATTCCGTATGTGAAGATGACAGACGTCTTTACCGGACCGGAGATATGGTCCGGATGAAGGGCGATGGAAATATCGAATATATTGGCAGAATCGATTCCCAGGTTAAGATCAGAGGCTATCGTGTGGAACTTGGTGAGATCGAAGGTGCCATCCTGAAGCATGAACTGGTGAAAAATGCGGCTGTTACCGTGGTGGAAAAGAGTGGAAATAAGTATATCACAGCTTATTATACAGGAGAAAGCATCCCGGATGAAGAGCTGAAGACTTTCCTGACGCCACTGCTTCCTGATTATATGATGCCGTCCTTCTTTGTCCACATTGATAAAATGCCTGTGACACCGGGTGGCAAGATTGATAAAAAGGCACTCCCGATGCCGGAAGTAACCATAGACAGTACAAGCTATGTGGAGCCAGTTACCGCAGTTCAGAAAGTACTCTGCGAGATCTTTGAAAAGGCACTGGGAACTGAAAAAGTGGGAATCGAGGATAATTTCTTTGAACTGGGAGGATCCTCACTTACTGCATCAAAGGTAGCAGTTATGTGTCTTTCCAAGAATATCTCGATTGTATATGCGGATGTATTTAAATATCCTACGGTCCGTGAGCTTGCAGCGATCGTGGATGACCAGGCATCCACAGAAAATGCACAGAGCAATGATGAGTTTGCTGGTTATAATTATAATAAGATCCAAAGCGTCATCAGCGGAAATACAGAAGAAAATGTGGACAGGATCACCAGAGAAAAGCTGGGAGATATCATGATCACAGGAGCGACAGGTTTCCTCGGGATCCATATCCTGAAAGCGTACCTTGATAATTATGATGGCAAGGTTTACTGCCTGGTTCGTAAGGGCTCCTATGAGTCCATGGAAAAGCGAATGATGCACATGCTGATGTATTATTTCGACAATCCGTGCGAGGAGCTGTTTAAAGATCGTATTGTCTGCGTGGATGGTGATATTACTTCAAAAGAGCAGGTGGAAGGCTTTGCAGCCTATAAATTCCAGACACTCATTAACTGCGCAGCCTGTGTAAAGCATTTCGCAGCGGGGGATGTTCTGGAAAAGATCAATGTACATGGTGTTGAAAATCTGATCGATTTCTGCAAAAATAATGGACGCAGGCTGATCCAGATTTCTACGGTATCTGTTGCCGGTGAAGGCTCAGAGGGTGTGCCGCCCATGGACAGAGTCTTCTGCGAAAATGACCTGTATATCGGACAGAAGATCACAAACGAATATATCCGTACCAAGTTCCTGGCAGAAAGAGCGGTACTGGAAGCCATTTCCGGCGGACTTGACGGAAAAGTTATCCGTGTAGGAAACCTGATGAGCAGAAACTCCGATGGTGAATTCCAGATTAACTTTATCACAAACGGATTCCTGAGGAGCCTCAGAGGCTATAAGGCAGTCGGTAAATTCCCGATTGGCAGTATGCATGAGATCGCAGAACTTTCACCGATCGATTCTACTGCACTTGCTGTTCTGAAGCTGGTACAGACGGACAGAAGATTTACCGTATTCCATGCCTGCAACAGCCACCATATCTATATGGCGGATCTGATCTATGCAATGAGAAATTATGGATTTAAGCTGGACATTGTAAAGGATGAAGAATTTGAGGAAGCAGTGAAGGAATTTGCAAAGAACGGCAACGATTCAGATGCAGTTTCCGGACTGATCGCCTATACCTCACATAATGAAAATGAGATCTATACGATGGAATACAGCAACCGGTTTACCGCGCAGGCACTTTACCGGCTGGAATACAAGTGGCCTGTTACGGATGACAGATATCTGGAAAATGCAATCGGAGCACTTGACAGACTTGCATTTTTTGACTGATGATTGAACTGATAAAAGGAGAGAGAATAAAATGGAGATCGTAAGCAGAACAGAAGGAAACAAAGTAACCATGGAGATCAGTGGCTGGCTGGATACCCAGACAGCACCAAAGCTCGAAGAGGAGCTGTCCCATCTTGATGACAGTGTAACAGGTCTTGTATTTGATTTTGCGAAGCTGGAATACATTTCTTCCGCAGGATTACGTCAGGTAATTTCTGCATATAAGAAAATGTCGGGCAAGGATGGATTTAAGATCATCCATGTTTCTGATGAAGTGCTTGATGTTTTCAGACTTACCGGATTCGATCAAAAGATCCAGATCGAGAAATAGAAAAATATTCCCAGCCTGGAATTTTCAGAAAAGTAAAATAATGAAATTATACAGAATAAATATTAATATGATGGATGACCCGCTGGAGAATAAAAGGCTTCTTGAACTGGTAGGTACAGAACGGAGAAAAAAGGTCATCCGGTATCGCATGCCGGATGACCGGAAGAGAAGTCTTGGTGCAGGTATTATCATCAGGAAAATCCTGAATGAAAACGGACTTACAGAAAGCTGTCTGAAATACTCTGAAAACGGAAAACCTGTTGCAGACAATCTTTTTTTCAATGTATCCCATGCAGGAGACTATGTTGTTGGCGTGTCATCAGATTGTGAAGTCGGATGTGATATTGAAAAAATTGTGAGTGCACCGCTTAAGATCGCAGAACAGTATTTTAATGTGGAAGAAGAACGGTATATAAAATCTGCATGTGATCCGGATAAAGCATTTTTTACACTCTGGACGCTGAAAGAAAGCTATATGAAAATGACAGGAAAGGGAATGAACCTTCCACTTGACTCTTTTACAATTATTCGGACAGAAAATGGCTTTGTGCTTGGAAAGTCACCGGAGAAACAATGCTTTTTCGAAACTATGGAATTTGATGGGTACAGCTTTTCAGTCAGTAACGAAACAGGTTTTGATTTAACACAGGTGGAAGTTTATGATATAATGAGCACAGGGGAAAACCAAGCGGCTGCAAAGCAGACATTTGGTTTTCCGTGCGCATTAGCGAACGAATGTCCTGCGAAGCAGGAGGAAAAGCACGATAGTGCGGATTCGTGAGCCTGTATACAGAAGCCGACTGGTGAGCGGCTGCGAAGCAGAAAGGAATATAAGATGAGTTATCAGATTGCCATAGACGGGCCGGCAGGAGCCGGTAAAAGTACCATAGCCAGGAGAGTAGCCAGAGAGAAGGGCTTTATATATGTAGATACAGGTGCCATGTATCGTGCCATGGCGTATTATCTGCTGCAGGAGAAAGCAGACCCTTCTGACGAAGAAGAGATCTCTGAGAAATGTACCGGAGCACATATCACGATTGAGTATCAGGACGGGGAACAGGTTGTTCTGTTAAATGGTGAAAATGTGAATCCTGTTCTCAGAACAGAAGAAGTGGGAAATATGGCTTCTGTTACCAGCAAGAATAAAAAGGTGAGGGAGAGACTGACCCTGCTTCAGAAGGAACTGGCAGAAAAGAACAGTGTTGTTATGGATGGCAGGGACATTGGAACCTGTGTCCTTCCGAATGCAGATGTAAAGGTATATCTGACAGCCAGTGCGGCAGTCCGTGCAAAGCGCAGATTTGATGAACTGACAGCCAAAGGGGAGCCCTGTGATATAAAGAAGATAGAAGAAGATATCGTAAAGAGGGATGAACAGGACATGACAAGGGAGATCGCACCGTTAAAACAGGCAGAGGATGCAACCCTTGTAGATTCCTCAGATATGAGTATCGACGAAGTGGTGGAAAAGATCCTTTCCCTGACGGAAGTATAAGGAAGGAAAGCTGATGGAAGTTATTTTAGCAAAGAGTGCTGGGTTCTGCTTCGGCGTAAAACGGGCCGTGGAAACAGTGTATGAACAGACAGGGACAGAAAACCGGATCTATACTTATGGCCCTATTATCCATAATGAAGAAGTGGTGAAGGATCTTGAAAGTAAGGGTGTTACTGTACTGGAAGGAGAAGCGGATCTGGAGAAAATTGAGAAAGGAACTGTAGTGATCCGGTCCCACGGAGTACCAAGAGAAATCTGTGAGATGATAGAAAAGAAGGGACTGACCTGTGTGGATGCTACCTGTCCCTTTGTGAAAAGGATCCACAGGATCGTTGAAAAAGAAAGCGGTGAAGGAAAGAAGATCATCATTATCGGAAACCCGGGACATCCGGAAGTAGAAGGGATCATGGGGTGGTCGCATACACCTGCAACCGTGATAGAATCAGCAGAAGAGGCAGAGAAATTCACCTGTTTACCAGGGGAGAAACTGTGCCTTGTATCCCAAACGACATTTAACTACAACAAATTTAAAGAATTAGTTGAAATTTTTCAAAAAAAAGGTTACAATATTACCATTGTTAATACTATCTGTAATGCAACGGAAGAACGACAAACTGAGGCACGTGAAATTGCGGACAAGGTCGATGCAATGATAGTAATAGGTGGAAAGCATAGTTCCAATACCAGAAAGCTCTACGAGATCTGCAGGGAGAGATGTAAGTCTACCTATCTTATACAGACACTGGATGATTTGCATTTGGAATTGCCTGAAACTGCTGCTCTGGTGGGTATTACTGCGGGGGCTTCCACCCCCAACAATATAATCGAGGAGGTTCAAAATTATGTCAGAATTAACTTTTGAACAAATGTTGGAAGAATCATTAAAAACAATACATACAGGAGAGGTAGTTGAAGGTACAGTCATCGATGTTAAGCCCGAAGAGATCATCCTTAATATCGGCTACAAGTCAGATGGTATATTGACAAGAAATGAATATACCAATGAACCCAATGTAGACCTCACTACTGTAGTTAAGCCTGGAGATACCATGGAAGTCAAAGTCCTGAAGGTAAACGATGGCGAAGGACAGGTTCTCTTAAC
>CACXDC010000183.1 GCA_902766365.1 uncultured Lachnospiraceae bacterium
ATGAAATTCCGTATGGTTAAATTCGCTCGTATCCCTTCATACAACCAGTTATTCTCTGGTGACCCTGTATGGGCTACACTTGAAGTTGGTGGTATCGGAATGGATGGCCGTCATATGGTTACAAAGAACGACTATCGTTTCCTTCATACTCTTGAGAACATGGGACCCAGCCCTGAGCCGAACCTGACAGTTCTGTACTCCAGCGCTCTTCCTGAGAACTTCAAGAAGTATGCAGCTAAGATTTCCGTTAACACATCTTCCATCCAGTATGAGAACGATGATGTTATGAAGCCTATCTGGGGCGATGACTACAGCATCTGCTGCTGTGTATCCGCTACACAGACCGGTAAGGAAATCCAGTTCTTCGGTGCTCGTGCTAACCTTGCTAAGTGTCTCCTTTACGCTATCAATGGTGGTAAGGATGAGAAGCATCTTGATAAGGAAGGCAAGCATATGCAGTGCGGTCCTGAAATCGCACCTATTACTTCCGAGTACCTTGATTTCGACGAAGTTATGCACAAATATGATATCATGCTTGACTGGTGTGCAGCTCTGTATGTAAACATCCTGAACCTGATCCACTATATGCATGATAAGTACTATTATGAAGCAGCAGAGATGGCTCTGATCGATACTGACGTAAGAAGAACATTCGCTACCGGTATTGCAGGACTTTCTCATGTAGCAGACTCTCTGTCCGCTATCAAGTATGCTAAGGTTAAAGTTATCCGTGATGACCAGGGATGCGCTGTTGACTTCAAAACAGAAGGCGAATTCCCTAAGTATGGTAATGATGATCCCAGAGCTGATGAGTTCGCTGTATGGCTTCTTAAGACCTTCATGGAGAAGATCAAGAAGAACAAGACCTACAGAAATTCTGAGCCTACAACATCTATCCTGACCATTACTTCCAACGTTGTTTATGGTAAGGCAACTGGTGCACTTCCTGATGGAAGAGCAGCTTACACACCTTTCGCTCCTGGTGCTTCACCGTCTTACGGTGCAGAGCAGTGTGGACTTCTTGCTTCCCTGAACTCTGATGCTAAGCTTCCTTATGAGTATGCTCTGGATGGTATTTCCAATACCCAGACTATGGCTCCTTCAGCACTTGGTCATGATCTTGACGAGCAGAAGAATACTCTGGTTGGCGTTCTTGATGGTTACTTCGATCGTGGAGCTCATCACCTCAACGTTAACGTATTTGGTACCGAGAAGCTGTTAGATGCACAGGCACATCCTGAGAAGCCTGAGTACGCAAACTTCACTATCCGTGTATCTGGTTATGCTGTTAAGTTTATCAGCCTGACCAAGGAACAGCAGGATGATGTTATTGCAAGAACCTGCCATAAGAGCCTTTAATCTTTAGCCGGTTTACAGCAAAGACAAATACAGGGGGTCGGGCTTATGCCCGGCCCCTTTTTCAGAGAATGTTGTTATATTAATTATCCCCATGGCTGCCTGCATGGCAGAGAAAGGACACTATGATCAAAGGTAGAATTCACTCATTAGAATCATTCGGAGCAGTAGACGGCCCCGGCATCCGTTATCTCATTTTCTTAAAGGGCTGCAATATGCGATGTATGTACTGTCACAATGTAGATACCTGGAATCCGGAGACAGATAATCTGATGACTGCAGATGAACTTTTGGATAAAGCAGAGCGTTTCCGCAGCTACTGGGGCAAGGAAGGCGGTATCACCGTCAGTGGCGGTGAAGCCTTATTACAGATTGATTTTCTGGTAGAGCTTTTCCGTAAGGCTCATGAACGTGGCATCAACACCACTTTGGATACTTCTGCACAGCCTTTTACAAGAGAAGAACCTTTCTTCTCCAAGTTTAATGAACTGATTAAATATACTGATCTTGTTATGCTTGACATCAAACACATTGATGATGCTGAGCATATCAAACTCACAGGTCATACCAACAAGAATATTCTTGATTGCGCAAGATATCTGTCTGACCAGGGCATTAACATGTGGATCCGTCATGTTCTCGTTCCGGGTATCACAGACAATGATGTATACCTTAAAAAGACACGGGAATTTATCGATACCCTGAAGACTGTAACTAAGGTTGAAGTTCTTCCCTATCACACTTTAGGTGCTTATAAATGGAAGGAACTTGGTATTCCCTATAAACTTGAAGGCGTTGATCCTCCAACTCCGGAGCGTATCAAAAACGCAAAAGATATCCTGGAATTTACCAGATAATTAATGATAAATTTTATGAAATAAGCTTGTAATAGCTTCGCTTTTATATTACAATACACTTAAGTTTTATTGATTAAATGGTATCAACAATATCACTTGATACCCGTAAATAAGGAGGATAAAATTATGGCATATGTAATCGGTGATTCTTGTATTTCCTGTGGTGCCTGTGCAGCACAGTGTCCTGTAAGCGCTATCGCAGAAGGCGACGGTAAGTTCGAAATCGACAAGAATACTTGTATCAGTTGTGGTTCCTGTGCAGGCGGATGCCCTGTTGGAGCTATCTCTGAAGAGTAATCTGAAATCTGAATTTTACAGACAGATAAGAGAAGCGTTCAATCATATGATTGAACGCTTTTTACTTAGAAAAAATCCGCCTTTCTTCTTTCCTGCCTTTTCATCCGCAGAAGGCCTTCTTTCCTCTGCCTGCCCACATACGTCCCGTTCCTGTACCTTCTGCTCTGGCATTTTCCGCTTCTGTGCTAATAATGTAATCTCATCTGCAGAAGGCTCTGCACAGCCTTTATTCCTCTTTTCCCATCGTTTTCCCCTGCTTCTTACTCGGAGAAGTTCATCAAGCTGTCTGTAATATTCCTCCTGGCGTCTGATCTGCTGCCCGTCTCTTTCCTGTTCCCTTTCTTCCTGCTGCCGGAACTGATAATCCAGTTCTTTTAATATACTTTCCTTGATATCGTCACACATTTCCCTGTTATTACTTCTTACTGCCTCAGCAATCATATTCTGCAGAAGCTGTTGCAGACGCAGGCTCTTAGCCTCTCTGCTTTCTTCAGGAACAGGCATGAATTCTCCTTTATTCACCATTACCACATGACGCTTCATACCCTCCTGTTCCTCTCTCATCAGAACGTTCCGGATTGCTTTCAGTTGCAATCCCTGCTCTTTTAAATCACGCACCTCCTGAAACCTTTTGATATCATCTTCTGTATAATAGCGGTGTCCCATCTCATTTCTTTTGATCGGGAGCTTCAATTCCTCCTCCCAGTATCTCAGAACATGGGATTCCACCTGTACCCTTTTCGCCGCATCGGAAATCAGATATGTTTTTTCTGCCTGTTTCATTTTTTCCTCCTTTTATACAAAAAAGAGAACGGACTTCTTTTGTCTGTTCTCTTTCGTAATCATAATCCTTATTGTTATATAAATAATCTGCCTCTGTATTCTTACCGCTCCATATTGGCAAACTTGGTATAATCTGGCAGCCATACCAGCTCTACCGTAC
>CACXDC010000184.1 GCA_902766365.1 uncultured Lachnospiraceae bacterium
ACCGATGATCCGTATCCGTACACCGGTGAAGCAATATGCTCACACCGGTTCAAGCGAAATACGCACACCGGTGAAGCAAAATTTGCAAAATATTTCCGAAGCAATGAAATATCTGGATGAAGCACTGCCCACAGATCCAGATAATGAAATATTGTGGTTTTTAAAGATAAAAACGTTGTGCATGGATATGAAAAATCGGTGTATGAGTGATGAGACTTTCAGGAGAAGATCATATAAGGATATTGAAAGTCAAGTAAAAGATTTGGACTTTAGTTCTTTATACAATAATATTTCAATTGGAATTAAGCATTTATCTGACAATAAGAAATTATGCGAAGAAAGTTTTAATTATGTATTTGAATTTGCGATTGATATTCATAAGCAATTATATAATTTTTATTCAAAATTTGGAAAAGAGGAATCTTCCTGCAAAGATCAAGCACAAAAAGAGGTTTATAGTAAGTTAAGAGATATTGAAAACCATAATGAAGCAAAAGCGGGAGGTTTTCTATTATCATTATTCTGCGACGGAAGCATACCATCTGAAAGCATAGACTTTGCAATCAAAAGTTTGTTAACAGAAGCCAGAAATGTCGAGAAGGGAGGGCTGAGTTCAACAATATTGAGATCATCTAGATATTTTGGATATATAGAGTATGCTGGAATGGGTAAAGCACCTGAACTTAAAGTAATTAACAAGAAGGGAAAGGAAAAGAGTGCAAGCGAATTTGGTACATATTTAATTTACTACATACAACAGAAACATCCTGATTACCAATCATCTCAATTTGCAGAATTACAAAATTACATGAAAGATGCTGACCAGGGGTGTTATGTTGCAACATGTGTTTATGGATCATATGACTGTCCCCAGGTATGGACTTTAAGAAGATATAGAGATTATTCACTTGCAGAATCCTGGTATGGGCGGATATTCATTAAAACATATTATGTGATCAGCCCTAAGCTGATAAAAGGATTTGGGGAAAGAAAGTGGTTTAAGGAGTCATGTAAAAAAGTGTTGGACAGGATGGTTAGTATATTGCATGAGCAAGGATATGAAGATACAGCTTATAAAGACAGAATTTGGTAAAAAGCATAATTTGTAACAAATAGATGATAATGAAGCTTGGTATGAGAGAAACGAAAAGGAACTTATAAAATAAAAACTGCCGGAAGTTAAGATCCGGCAGTTTTTTGCTGCAGAAATTTATAAAAGCCCCTGGATCAGGATGATCAGGATCAGAACCGGCAGGATGAACTGGAAGTAGGGCTTTAAGAAACGACCTACTTTAATGCCCTTACCGGTATTGGCTTCTTCAAGATAATTGTCAAAGCCCCAGCCCCACTTCGTGACGCAGAAGAGAAGATAGACAAGGGATCCGAGAGGAAGAAGCAGATTACTTACCAGGAAATCCTCACTGTCAAGGACATCTCTGCCGCCGATCAGGTGAAGATCACTCCAGAGATTATATCCGAGTACACAGGGCAGGCTGGCGATGAGGATGATCACGCAGTTGATCAGTGCAGCCTTCTTTCGGCTGATACCAAACATATCCATGCAGAAGGACATGATATTTTCGAATACAGCAATCACAGTTGAAAAGCTGGCAAAGGTCATAAACAGAAAGAACAGAGATCCCCAGATACGGCCACCGGGCATATTTACAAATACATTCGGCAGAGTGATAAAGATCAGCTGTGGTCCGGCATTGACCTCTACTCCATAGCTGAAGCAGGCGGGGAAAATAATAAGGCCTGCCATAATGGCAACAAAGGTATCAAGGGCACAGATGCGGATTCCTTCACCTGCCAGGGTATTATCCTTACTCATATAGCTTCCAAAGATCTCCATGGCGGCAACCCCAAGGCTTAAGGTAAAAAAGGCCTGGTTCATGGCAGCAGAAATAATATTGCCAAGGCCGACATTCTGCACTGTGGAAAAACTGGGAATCAGATAGAAGGAAAGACCTTCTGCGGCTCCCGAAAGAGTCAGACTGTGGACAGCCAGTATGATGATCAGGAAAAGCAGGGCGATCATCATGATCTTACTGATCTTTTCAAGGCCATTCTGCAGACCCTTACTGCAGATCAGAAAACCGGCAACAACAGTCAGAACCATGAAAAATCCCATCTGCAGGGGACTGGAAAGAAGCGAAGAGAAAACAGCACCGGTATCCTCTGTACTCATACCGGACTGGAAAGTACCGGTTACAAATTTGACACAGTAGGAGATCATCCAACCGGAAACAGTGGTGTAGTACATCATCAGAAGATAACAGCCAAGAATGGCAAACCATCCGTGAATATGCCACTTACTGCCGGGGTTTTCAAGTGCCTGATAGGCCTGTACAGCACTTTTGCGGCTGGCACGTCCAACAGCAAGTTCCATGGTAAGGACCGGGAGACCCATAAGGATCAGGAAAACGAGGTACAGGAGGACGAAAAGGCCACCGCCGTTTTCGCCCGCAACATAGGGAAAACGCCAGACATTTCCAATGCCGATAGCGCAGCCGGCGCTGACCAGTAAGAAGCCAAGCCGGGATTTGAAAGATTCACGATTCATAACAGTTCTCCTTAGTTTTAGCAAATTAATTTTATTCTACAGGAAGAGGATAGAAACTGCAATGCGCCGCTTTGACGCAGTGAACCGGCAAAACGCAAAAAAATCCCCATCTGCAAAGATGGGGATTTTCCTTAATTCCTTAAAACAATAGCAAATTCTAAATAAAATATAACATTTATATTTAAGAACAGGCACATCGTGTTACTGAATTAATGTGTTATAAATCTTTCGAATTATAACTTGGTTACGTTTACGGCCTGAGGTCCTTTTTCACCATTTACTACATCGAACTCTACGGAAGCGCCTTCTTCAAGAGACTTGAAACCTTCCATATTCAGTCCTGAGTAGTGTACGAATACGTCATTTCCGGACTCGTCAGAGATGAAACCGTATCCTTTCTGATTGTTGAACCACTTAACTGTACCTTTGTTCATCGTAGATACCTCCACATAAATAAATAAAAAATATAGGTTTTTGCAGCCCTGTGCTGCAACAAATTCAGAATAGCACAACTGTTTTAAAAAGTAAAGAAATTTGTAGGATTTGTGAAAGTTTTGTGAATTCTAAAAAAAATACTTTTATGATTGAAATATCATGGCAGGTGAGATATGCTAAAAGGCAGAATAAAAGGAATTCCGGAAAGGAAACAGAACAAATATGAAACAATGGAAGAAATATCTGAATGAGATTTTTATCGACGGACTCAGCGGCATGGCATCAGGGCTTTTCGCCACACTGATCATCGGGACGATCATCCAGCAGATCGGCAGCCTGATCCCGGGTGCTGCAGGAAATATGCTGTTTATGATGGGAAAGTTTGCAGCAGCAGTGACAGGAGCAGGCATAGGCTGCGGAGCAGCAATCCGGCTGAAGGCAGATCCGCTTGTGATCCTTTCCAGTGGAACAGCAGGCATGGCAGGTGCTTTCGCATCCAGGATCCTGGCAGGGACAGTGCTTACAGATGGAGCCATGACACTGCAGGGACCAGGGGAACCGCTCGGAGCGTTCATTGCAGCAATGGTCTGTATTTATATAGGAAGGATTGTTTCCGGCAGGACAAAGGTGGATATTCTTGTTACACCATTAGTCTGTATTGTTTCAGGGAGCAGTGTGGGACTGATCCTTGGACCACCCATTTCAGCCTTTATGACATGGCTTGGCAGTATGATCAACTGGGGAACGGAGCAGGCTCCTTTCCTGATGGGAATCGTAGTTTCGGTTCTGATGGGAATGATCCTGACGCTGCCGATCAGCTCAGCCGCACTTGGGATCATCCTTGGACTGAACGGGATCGCGGCCGGAGCGGCGACTGTTGGATGCTGTGCGAATATGGTCGGCTTCGCCACAGCATCTTTCAGAGAAAATAAAGTGAATGGCCTGCTGGCGCAGGGATTGGGAACCAGTATGCTGCAGATCGGAAACATTGTGAAAAAACCTCTGATCTGGCTGCCTGCGATCATTACAAGTGCAGTCCTTGGCCCGATATCGACCATGGTATTACATATGACCAACAATGCTACCGGCTCCGGTATGGGAACGGCTGGCCTGGTAGGGCAGATCAATACCTATCAGACCATGGTTTCTGAAGGAGTACCACCTGTGATCGTCCTGCTTGAAATTGTGGTAATGCACTTTTTGCTGCCGGGGATCATGGCCTTTGGTATCAGTGAATTTATGAGAAAAAAAGGTCTGATTTGTGAAGGAAATATGAAGCTTTCCGTGTAAAACTTGTGTAAATCTGCCATCTGTGCTAAAATAACGCTTATGTAACGTTTTTTTGTCATGCTATCATAGCAGATCCGGAGGTGACACGGAAGTAATGGAACAGCAAAATAAAAAGAGAAAAAGCAAATTTGCCCTTCTTCTTGTGACAGAAAATGAAGAGGGTATCATGAAACAGAGACATATCAGTTCAGGAATCGTAGAGGTGATCGCCATAGTTCTTTTTCTGGTGATCGTTGGTGTGATCTGCAGATTCATCTATGATTCGATCACATTGAAGGATGCAAGAAACCAGTTGGTGGATCAGCTTGTGACGATCAATAATCTGACAGATGAAAATGAAGCCCTGAGTGTGGAAAACAGCACGCTTTCCAATAAGGTTACTGTCCTGAGTGAGACTGTCAGCAAGAAAGCAGCCACAGAAGATGCCATTTCGCAGGAAACTGTAGAAAATGCCCTTCCCAAGGGATTCCCGTTAAGTGGATCAGCGACCATGGAAGAGGCCACAGAGGGAGATCCGATGCTGATCTTTACGGCTGCTACCGGTGTAAATGTCCTGACAACAGGTACCGGTGTTGTCCTGAGTGTGGATGCTGATACGGAGTATGGCACCAAGATCGTGGTGGATCATGGAAATGGCTACTGCTCAGTGTATCGTAACAATGGCACAGCACTTGTTAAAACAGGAGAAGAACTCGGAAAGGGATATATCCTCTTTACGATAGGCGAAGATAACCAGAAGCTTGGATACCAGATCATGAAGGATGATGCTTATATTGATCCCATGACGATGATCGATATCAATGGTTAATCTGGCAGAGAACAGAAGTGGATACCGGTGAAACAGAAATAAAGGAAAATAAAAGGGACATTCCTTACTCAGGACTGTCCCTTTAATCTTTCAAAAACAAGTTCATAACCATCATTTCCGTAGTTAAGAGAACGGTTTACACGGCTGATCGTTGCAGTGGAAGCCCCTGTTTTTTCAGCGATTTCCAGATAGGTTTTCTTATCGCGCAGCATGGAAGCTACTTCATAACGCTGAGAGAGGGAGAGCAGTTCATTGATGGTGCACAGATCCTCAAAGAAACTGTAACACTCTTCCTTGGACTGCAGACTTAAGATCGCATTAAACAACTGATCCACAGCAGGTGTCATTATTTTCTTATTCATAAAAGGGAATTCTCCTTTCTGATTCTCTTAATCAGTAAAATTTTACCATATTAAAGTTGTAAAGTAAAGAAAATTGTAAAAATACAGGCTTTCACTTGCTATGTGGTTTTAAATACTATATAATATAGAGAATAGAAGCACTTATACAGAGATTTATGAGGTGAGGAAATGACGATAGATAAAGATGATCTGTTAAACAGTATTATGGAAAGTCTTGACCGGGTACAGCATATCAGGTCAGAGGACATACCGGGTATTGATCTGTATATGGATCAGGTTACTACTTTCATGGAAAGCCGTCTGAAAAATACATCCAGGAATCCGGAGAGTGACAAGATCCTGACCAAGACCATGATCAACAATTATGCCAAGAATGATCTTCTGCCACCACCGGTAAAGAAGAAGTACAGTAAGGAACATGTGCTGATGCTGATCTTTATATACTACTTCAAAGGGATCCTTTCCATCAATGATATACAGACGCTTTTAGAGCCGATATCCAGGAAGTATTTTAAGACCGATGGAAACATAGATGTAAGCCGGATCTATGATGAGGTTTTCAGCCTGGAGAAATCCCAGGTGGAAGCATTGAAGGAAGATATTCTGCATAAATTTGAAACGGCGCAGGGAATCTTTGAAGATGCACCGGAGGAGGATCGGGAATTTTTAAGGATGTTTTCCTTTGTAGGTCTGCTTGGCTTTGATGTTTATATTAAGAAGCTTCTGATCGAGAAGATGGTGGACGAGCTTCGTAAGAGTGGAGAGCAGGAGAAGGAGAAATAGAACAGAAAGGTGAGAAAAGATCAGGCAAAGGCCTGATCTTTTTTGACAGAAAATAAATTTTCAGGAAATATAAAATTCCTGAAGAAAATGGAAAGGCTGCTGCGTTATACTGTATAGAAAGGCAGCGGAAGATGTGCTGCACAGAAACAGAGGAGGAAACAGGCCATGCAGGAAAATGGATCTATATGTTCAAAAAGCCGGCTTTCAGAGCTGATCGATACCTACCAGAAGCTTGTTTTTTCCATTTGTTATAAGGTGACGGATGATTATTTTGCAGCGGAGGATCTTTCGCAGGAAACCTTTCTTTCTGTTTACCAGAAATATGATACTTTTGATGGAAATAATGAAAAAGCGTGGATCTGCAGGATCGCAACCAATAAAAGTATTGATTATGTCAGAAGTGCAGCCAAGAGGAATGTTCCGACAGAAGACAGCTTTTTTGAAGTGATGACGGAAGGACGGGATGGACCGGAGGAGCAATGTATGGAAACGGAGATCAAAAGTGATTTTGCACAGATCTGTGATTCCCTGAAACCACCTTATGATGAAATTGCCAGGGCGTATTACCTGCAGGAGAAGACTGTTGCAGAGATCGCAAAAGACAAAAATATGAACAGCAAGACCATACAGACCCAGATTTACCGGGCGAGAGACATGCTGAAGAAAAAGTACCGAAGGGAGGATCTTAGATGAAAAATTATCAGACAGATGAAGAACTGAACCGCTTTCTGGAAGAACTGGAGAAGGAAGAACTGTATGCACCGGCACATCTGAAGGAAGAGATCATGAAGAAGGCTTTTCCGGAGGAACTGACAAAGGCAGAAGAAAAAAAAGCCATTCCCTTCGCTGTATATGTTCTGAAGGTGGCAGCAGGCATGGCAGCAGCGATTACCCTTCTGATCGCAAATCCTTTCCGGGATGGCAGTGATATCAGCCAGGCAGGACTGCTTCAGGAAGAGGACAGACCAAGAATTACAAGAGAAGATCTGAATGATCCCGAATATCGTGCAGAGAAACCGGAAACTCTTTTTGACAGGCTGAACAGCAGTATGCGGGATGCAAAAGAAAAGATAATAGCAAATGACCTGTAACAGGCAGGATAAAATGGAGGAAGAAAGAATGAAAACGAAGAAAAAGAACAGATTTTTAACATTTTGTTTTTCCATGATGCCGGGAGCGGCAGAAATGTACATGGGATTTATGAGAACAGGAACAGAGCTGATGCTGCTTTTCCTTGGAATGATCATGATCCCGTCATTCCTTGGACTGGACGGACTTGCCATTCTGGCGGTAGTTGTATGGGCTTATGGGTTCTTTCATGCCAACCATCTGGCATCCTTAAGTGATGAGGAATTTGCACAGGTGAAAGATGATGATATCTTTGGCATGGAACTGTTCCGTAAAGGAAAAAAGAAGATACAGGGAAAGTCCAGGGGAATTGCAGTACTGCTGATCCTGCTTGGCATATGGCTTCTCTGGAAAACAGGGGTAGATATGCTCTGGCAATATAGAGTGCTTCCGGAATATATCTATGAGCTGCTGTTTACGATCAGTGATTATCTGCCAAGGGCTGTGGCCTCCGTTCTGATCATTGTACTTGGTGTATACATGATTCGTGGAAAGAAGGAAGAACTGTACAGGGAAGAAGCCATAAAGGACAGAGAACAGGAAGCCGCTGATCAGAGCGGGATACAGGAGAACCCTGACAGGGAGGGGGAAATATAAATGAACAGGAAGACAGTTTACATCCACCGGGTGGGAACGATTACAGCAGGAACAGCGCTGGTATTTACAGGAGCAGCGTTCCTTTTCAGAATCTTTCTTCCTGCTCTTGATGTATCTGAACTGATCCGCTTCTGGCCGGTACTTCTGATCCTACTTGGTATAGAGGTATTATTTGCTGGCAGCAGGAAAACCTATCAGGTGATAGATGAAGAGGGAAGGATAAAGGAACAGCAGAAAATGATATACGATTTTCCGGCGATCCTTCTGATGATAATAGTGGCATGTTTTTCCATGTGCATGGGAATTCTGGAGAGAGTACAGCTTTGGTAGGCTGTACTCTTTTTTTGAAGTGCCTCTGACCTGTGGCAGGCGAAAGAAATCTGCATGCAGAATTTTTGGGGAATCACGTTTTCTGAGCTGCAATCATAGGATAAAGCAGTGAAAATTTTATCCGTAAAGGGAGGATGTCATGAAACGGAAAATGATTCGGAAAAGTGCGTCCCTGCTTCTTGTGGTAGGCATGATCTTATCAGTGCTGATCGGCTGTGGAAAAGAAGAAAAGACAGGTGCCGGGGCAGAGAAAAGAGTAAGTGTAACACTGAATGAGGTAGCACACAGTCTTTTTTATGCCCCCATGTATGTGGCTATTGAAGAGGGATATTTTGAGGAGCAGGGAATAGATCTGACACTCGTCACGGGATTTGGTGCTGATAAGACCATGACCGCAGTGCTGACAAAGGAAGCAGATATCGGCTTCATGGGAAGTGAAGCAACGATTTATACTTATGCGGGCGGAACACAGGATTATGTGGTGAACTTTGCACAGCTTACCCAGCGTGCGGGAAATTTCCTTGTGGCCAGGGAGGAAATGCCAGATTTTGATTTTTCCATGCTGAAAGGGAAAACAGTACTTGGAGGCCGTGCAGGGGGTATGCCGGAGATGGTATTTGAGTATATCCTGAAAAAGAATGGCCTTGATCCAAAGACAGATCTTACGATTGACCAGAGTATCGATTTCGGTTCCACAGCAGCTGCTTTCTCAGGAAGTGATACTGCAGACTTTACGGTAGAGTTTGAGCCTCATGCCACAGCCCTTGAAACCAAAGGGGACGGTTATGTAGTGGCTTCCCTCGGAGAAGCATCCGGCTATGTGCCTTACACAGCATTCAGTGCAAGAAAGAGTTATATCGAAGAAAACCCGGATGTGATCCAGGCATTTTCCAATGCACTGCAAATGGGAATGGATTATGTAAACAGCCATACACCTGAGGAGATCGCAGCAGTGATCGCCCCTCAGTTTGAAGAAACAGAAGCAGTGACACTGGAAACGATCGTGAAACGTTATTACGATCAGGATACCTGGAAAACGGACCTGATCTTTGAGGAAGATGCCTTTATCCTGCTGCAGAATATCCTGGAAGAAGCAGGGGAACTGCCGGAAAGAGTTCCCTATGAGGATCTGGTGACGACAGAGTTTGCAAAAAAGGCGTGCAGATAAGAGGTAAGCCCTGCAGAAAAGAAACAAAATGCTGTCAGGAATAGCAGTGGCAGAATGGAAAGTGTATAGACAGAATCTCCTAAAATAGATATAATGATAAAAGACATACAGGGGGACATACCGGGCATAAGATAAAACGGAATGTCGAATGCGTGGGGAAGTCAGTGAACCGCCGGCTTCCCCATAATACAAAACGGAGGACTGTAAAATGGGATTAATTAAAGCAATCAAGGGTGCAGCAGAAGGAGTTCTGGAGGATCAGTGGCGTGAGTATTTCTATTGCGATTCGCTGGATTCAGATGTACTGGTAACCAAGGGACACAGAAGAACCAAGGGACGTGCTGCCAATAACAAGGGAGATGAAAACATCATTTCCAATGGTTCCGTGATCGCTGTCAATGAGGGACAGTGTATGATCATCGTGGATCAGGGTAAGGTAGTTGAGATCTGTGCAGAGGCAGGAGAATTTACCTATGATGCTTCCACAGAGCCCAGTATCTTCTATGGCAAGCTTGGAGAAAATATCGTGAATTCCTTCAAGACTTTTGGAAAGCGTATCACCTTTGCCGGAGATACCGCCAAGGATCAGAGAGTATATTTCTTTAATACCAAGGAGATCATGGGAAATAAGTACGGCACAGCAAGTCCGGTACCTTTCCGTGTAGTAGACAATAATATCGGTCTTGATATTGATATTGCGATCCGCTGCAATGGTGAATATTCCTATCATATTACAGACCCTATTCTGTTCTATACCAATGTGTGCGGTAATGTAACAGAAGATTATGAAAGAAGAGAGATTGACAGCCAGTTAAAGACAGAGCTGATGACAGCACTGCAGCCTGCATTTGCCAAGATCTCTGCCATGGGCGTACGTTACAGTGAAGTACCCGCACATACCATGGAGCTGGCAGATGCCCTGAATGATGTCCTTTCTGAGAAATGGGCACAGCTCAGAGGTATTGAGATCGTTTCCTTCGGTGTCAATTCCATGAAGGCATCTGAAGAAGATGAGAAGATGATCAAGGATCTGCAGAAGAGCGCAGTTCTCCGCAATCCCAATATGGCAGCAGCAACTCTGGTCGGCGCACAGGCAGAGGCTATGAAGGCAGCAGCAGCCAATACATCCACAGGCCCCATGATGGCATTTGCCGGTATGAATATGGCAACCCAGGCAGGCGGCATGAATGCACAGCAGCTGTTCCAGATGGGAGCAGCCCAGCAGGCAGCGCCCACACAGCAGGCAGCTCCGCAGGAAGCACCCGCACAGATGGCTGCGCCTTCCAAGACAGGTGACAGCTGGACCTGTAGCTGCGGTGCAGTCAATACAGGCAAGTTCTGCGTAGAATGCGGCGCAAAGAAACCGGAAGAAAATGGCTGGACCTGTAGCTGTGGTACCTTAAATAAAGGTAAGTTCTGCAGCAACTGTGGTGCCAAGAAGCCGGCAGGTGTACCGCTTTACAAGTGTGACAAGTGTGGCTGGGAGCCGGAAGATCCCAAGAATCCTCCGAAGTTCTGTCCGGAGTGTGGCGATCCTTTTGACGATAACGATATCCAGTAAGCTGTCAGAGTAAAGGGGTAGAGGATGAGCGAATTTGAAGAAAATCTGGAAGCAAAGGAAACGAAAACCCTAGAAGAAACAGATAAAAAATGTCCAAGCTGTGGTGGCGTCATGGAATTTGACCCCGCCACAGGCGGACTTGCCTGTCCGTACTGCGGACATACAGAAGAGATCAAAAGAGAACAGGAGAAGCCGGCGAGGGCACAGGAACTTGATTTTGACAAGGCAGAGCAGACAGAGAACTGTAACTGGGGTGCAGAGAAGAAGACGGTGATCTGTAAGGCCTGCGGTGCGGAAACGGTTTATGATGCACTGGAGATTTCCGGTGTATGTCCATTCTGCGGTTCCAATCAGGTCATGGAGGCTTCGGATCAGAAGACCATGGCACCGGGAGGTGTCGTGCCGTTCCAGGTAACGGATGAAAAGGCGGCCACCTTATTTAAAAACTGGATCAAAAAGAAGTGGTTCTGTCCCAAGCTTGCCAAAGAAAGTGCGAAGGCAAAGCATTTTAAGGGTGTTTACCTTCCGTACTGGACTTTTGATGCAAAGACGGAGACAGAATATCGTGGTGAATATGGAAAAGACCGTACTGTACATCACGGAGACAAGGAAGAGACGGTTACAGACTGGTATCCGACAAAGGGCGTGTACAGAGAAACGATAGATGATGAGCTTATCTGTGCAACGACCAATCATAACCAGTCCATGCTGCAGGGGCTGGAGCCTTACCGGACAGAAGAGAATAAAAGCTATAAGCCGGAATATGTAGCAGGATTTGCAGCAGAGCGCTATGCAGTTGGTTTAAAAGAAGCTTTTCAGATGGCAAAGGAAAGCATTAAGTTCAAGCTGAGAGAAGCCATTGAAAGAAAGATCCGGACAGAGAAGCACGCGGAGCATGTGAGAAATCTGAATCTGTCTACCAGATATTATGATGTGACATACAAGTATCTGCTCCTGCCGGTATGGATCTCCAGTTATAAGTATAAGGATAAGGTTTACCAGTTTATGGTTAACGGACAGACCGGTAAGGTATCCGGCAAGACGCCGGTTTCTGTACCAAAGGTGATTATTACGGTAGTAGGAATTCTGGCTATCTGTATACTTATCTGGCTGCTGGCTAATTCATAAAAACGGGAAGGAAAAGACAGCTATGAATATGACACTGATAATGACAGCAGTGGTTCTGGTACTGCTGCTCTGTGTGATCGGTGCGGCAGCATATGGGATCAGCCGCCTGAAAAGAGGAGTCCGGGACTTTTCCAGACAGGTATTTGGAACCGATTCCCTGAAGGAAGGATTTGACAGAGTTGAGGAAGAGTATCAGGAAACACCAAAATCGGTGGCGGCAATGACAGGTCTTTACCTTCCTAAAATAAAGAAAGATTTTCCACAGTTTCAATATGATGAGATGAAAGTCAGGGCTGAAAATGTCCTGACTTCTTATCTCATGGCAGTTTCTGCGGCGAATCAGGGACTTCTGAAAGAGGGAAGCCAGGAACTGAAGGATCAGCTTGAAATGAAGATCGTTCAGCAGAAGAATACAGGGGAAAGAGAACATTTTGAAAAGATCCGGATCCACCGGACGGAGATTACGGATTATAAGAAAAGAGAAGGAAGATGTACTGTCATGTTTCAGACGTCCCTGCAGTACCGGTATTATGTGACGGCAGAGACCGGTGAGCTTGTAAGGGGCAGCCGGGATAAGGAGAAACAGACAAGGTACAATACAGAGCTTGTCTATATACAGGACAGGGAAAAGGTGCAGGATGAAAGGGATCTGTCCCTTGGCATCAACTGTCCGAACTGTGGAGCGCCCATATCAGGGCTTGGAGAAAAGGTGTGCGCTTACTGCGGGACACCGGTCGTGGAATTGAATTTATATGCGTGGACATTCCATCGGGTTACAGAAGTTTAAGCAGGAGTTTTTGGAATGAGTATTTATGATACATTAAATGAACAGCAGAAGCAGGGAGTATTTACGACAGAAGGTCCGGTCCTTCTGCTGGCGGGTGCAGGAAGCGGAAAGACCCGTGTACTGACACACAGGATCGCTTATTTAATAGAAGAAATGGGTGTCAATCCCTACCAGATCATGGCGATCACCTTTACCAATAAGGCTGCCGGAGAGATGAAAGAAAGAGTGGAGAACCTGGTTGGTTTTGCAGACAGTGCATGGATCACTACATTTCACTCTACCTGTGTCAGGATCCTCCGGAGGTATATTGACAGGATCGGCTATGATACGAACTTTGCCATTTATGATGCAGATGACCAGAAGTCGGTGATCAAGGATGTGTGTAAGCGTCTGAATGTGGATACCAAGGTACTAAAGGAAAGAACGGTGTTATCAGCAATCTCTTCCGCAAAGGATGAACTGATCTCACCAAATGAATACAGTTTAAGTGCAGTAGGAGACTATCATAAGCAGAAGATTGCTGCGTTGTATCAGGAGTATCAGCAGACACTGAAAAAGAACAATGCGGTGGATTTTGATGATCTGATCATGAAGACGGTAGAACTGTTTAGGGACTGCCCGGATGTGCTCCAGGGTTATCAGAACCGTTTCCGGTATATTATGGTGGATGAGTATCAGGATACCAACAGTGCGCAGTTTGAACTGATCCGTCTGCTTGCAGGAGACAGACATAATCTGTGTGTGGTTGGTGATGATGATCAGTCTATCTACAAGTTCCGGGGAGCCAATATCCGCAATATCCTGGATTTTGAAAAATATTATCCGGAAGCAGCGGTGATCCGGCTGGAGCAGAATTACCGTTCTACCCAGAATATCCTGGATGCGGCTAACGCTGTGATACGGAATAATGTGGGACGTAAGGAAAAATCTCTCTGGACAGATCAGGGAGCCGGGGAGAGGATCCATTTCCGGCAGTTTGACAATGCTTATGAAGAGGCAGAATTTGTTGCAGATGATGTGGCAAGGAAAAAGCGGAACGGTATCTACCAGTATAAGGACTGTGCTGTGCTTTACCGTACCAATGCACAGGCACGTCTTCTGGAAGAACGGTTTATCGTAGAAGGCATTCCCTATGATGTGGTAGGCGGTGTGAACTTCTATTCAAGGAAGGAGATCAAGGATCTTCTTGCATACCTGAAAACCATTGACAATGGACGGGATGACCTTTCTGTGAAGCGTATCATCAATATCCCCAAGAGAGGAATTGGTGCTACGACGATTGCTAAAGTGCAGGATTATGCAGATGAAAAGGGGATCAGCTTTTATGATGCACTGAAGCAGGCAGATGAGATCAGTACCATAGGAAGAAGCAGCGCAAAGCTGAAACCATTTGTGG
>CACXDC010000185.1 GCA_902766365.1 uncultured Lachnospiraceae bacterium
AAATTTATAAGCCTGCGGTGTGGAAACTCGGCGGAGTGTTTCACGCGGAATATACTGTGTGGTCGTAGCTTCATCCTCTTTGTCTACTACAAAAATCTGCTCATTATACGGCATAGACGTTACAGCGTTTCCATATTGATGGCATTTGCTAATCACATCCGTAAGAACAGATGGCTCCACCAGTGGACGAATACCATCGTGGATAATCACTGTATCATCCGGATTTGCCTTACCCTCCAGATTATATACACCATTCCGAATTGACTCCTGGCCTGTGCTTCCGCCAGACACAATCCATTTCAATTTATCAATATTAAACTGTTTAGCATATGCCCACACAATATCATGCCAACCATCAATACATACAACTTCAATTGCATCAATTTGAGGATGTTTCTGAAAGCTCTCCAATGTGTAAATAAGAACCGGCTTATCATATACATTAATAAACTGTTTGGGAATATCCTGTCCCATACGATGTCCTGAACCACCTGCGATAATAACTGCAATGTTTGCCATACGACTAAATCTCCTTTTTTATTTCACATTAAAAATATTTTTCAAAGAAACCACCATTACCATAAAGTTCAAAACAAAGTAGCCGATGGTAAACAAATCCATAATGTTAAAAATCACCGCTATCAACATCAAGACCTGAACGAATCCTGCTATAGATGTTAAATTCAGAGCAACCAATTTAACGAAACCATATTCTGATTTGTCTTTCACTGATTTCATTGAACCTTGATCACCCAATGTAGTAATCGCTTTATGCATGATAAAGCGAGGAAATATCACAAATATTCCAGACAATGCTCCCAGAACAATATAAAAATCTATAGGCAGTTGAACAATAGTTTGAAATAATCCTGGATTGTGTGCTGCCGCCACTCCCCATCCAAAAAAGGATAAAACCATAGCAATATAGCCACTCATTGCGTCATACACGCTACCCATCTTTGAAAACTGCTTTTTATATCTTGCAATGTTTCCATCGACTCCATCTAAAAGATTCCATAGGAAAAACATTAACCATCCTGCAATCAGCATTGTCTTTGTGGCTCCAATACACATAAGTACAAATCCAATAATAATTGGAATGATAGAAATCAAAGAAACCGCATTTGGAGAAATATTTGTATATAAAAACGGAATGGTTAAGATATAAGATAAGGGCCTTCCAACATAAAAAGCGAAATAGTCATTTTTTGCAGACTTTCTCTTTTCAGGACTCATTGTTTTATTTTCAATATCTTTAGGTGTAATCATTTTAATTTCTCCGTTAAAATTTAAAAGTATCCTTCAAACCCAGCCACTTCTGGTCCTTATCGCTCAGGTTCAGCGCAGTGCCATCTTCCAGCGTGTAACCCTCTGCACTTGCGTTTCCCTTATACTTGCCCTTCAGTTCCGGCCACTCAATACCGATTTCCGGGGCGTTCCATGCCATGCCACCTTCATCATTCGGATGCCAGAAGTCATTGACCTTGTAGCAGAACTCTGCCTCATCGCTCAAAGCCAAGAAGCCGTGTGCAAAGTCCTCCGGAATGAGGAACTGCTTCTTATTCTCAGCGGACAGAGTCACACCATACCACTTGCCGTAAGTTTCAGAATTGCTTCTGAGATCAACCGCGACATCGAACACAGTACCGCGCACGGCGCGCACCAGCTTGCACTGCGGATACTGCTTCTGGAAATGAAAACCGCGCAGCACGCCCTTCGTGGACATGGACTGGTTATCCTGTACGATGTAGACGTCGATGCCTACTTCCTTCATATCTTTTTCGTTGTAGGTTTCCATAAAATAGCCACGGTCATCACCATGAACAGCAGGCTCAATAACACAGAGTCACTTGATGCCGCCTACATTTTTCTCAACTTTAATCTGTCCCATTTCTTCTATCTCCTCTTACTGCTCGATTTCTTTCAGGTAACGGCTCAGCACATCCTGCCAAGTCGGAAGCGGCGTAAATCCAGCTTCCACCAACTTACTCTTATCCAAACAGCTGTTGAATGGACGAGCCGCCTTGCTCAGACCGTATTCCTCTGTACTTACCGGAATCACCTCAGTCTTATAACCAGCCTGACGATAAATTTCTTTCGTGAAGTCATACCAGCTGATATAGTCACCCTTGTTGGTTGTCTGATAATGGCCGTGCTTCTCAGTTTCATTCATATCAACAAGCAGTCGAGCCAGATCGTATGTATAGGTCGATGTGCCGATCTGGTCATTAACCACACGAACAGTGTCGTGTGCCTTGCTGACATTCTGCAACATCTGTTTGACAAAAGTAGTTAAACATTATCGTTACCTCGCCATACCTGCTTTTGACAAGAAGATGTCTGACGTCTAAGCCGCTTTGGCAAAATATTTGATTTTCGCTTTTTTTATTTCTCCATTAAATCTAGAGATGTCTATTGTTTCATTCTCGTATCCAAGTTTATCCAATGCCATCTGCGTGGCATAGGCCTGAAGCATACTTCCGTAGTTATGCTGGAAATAGCATGAAACAATTGCAACCTTCTTCATAGATATCTCTTACCTTTTCATTTTATTAGCCGCAGGTCTTCCATACGCCTGCAGGAATCCGGCAATGTGCATTGCAAGTCCTCTAGGCAATTTCTTAAATATCCGAATTCCCCTTAACTTCCATGCAGGTCTTGTATCTTCGCGAAGCGATTCATTTCTCCACGGACTCTCGGCCTTATAGCTTTTCCAAAGCTCGCAGTATCTGTGATGACAATCCTTAGCCCACGGACGGCGACTCAGGAATGATGTCGTGAAATGGATGATCACAGGATGTTCCGTTGCTTCCTTGATCTCCGCTTCTGTGTAATATTTCCCCGCGGGTTTCCGATACACGAAAAGCTCATGGTACGTGAAGTCGTAGAAGATCGTGACGGAGTTAAATCTTGGAGGAAAGCAGTACACATCATGCGACAATACTGCGTTTAATGCCCCCTGGTCGCCCTGTTGAATCCGTCCTTGCTTCATTGCAATAAACTTCAGTAGGCGTTCTTCAACCTT
>CACXDC010000186.1 GCA_902766365.1 uncultured Lachnospiraceae bacterium
ATATGTAATAATTTTTCAATCCCTAAACATACCTTCAACAGAAGAAATTGCATTTTCCAGCAGCGTCTCCGGATCATTGCCGTCTATATCCAGATTCTCCGCATAGATCAGTTTCGTTTCCTTAATATGAAATATATTGACTGCCAGATCTTTGATATATTCATAGCTGTACTTTGGATTATATGGACCGTCTGCTGTTGTTACATAATACAGTTTCTTTGCTCTGCATAGTCCCTCCGGTCTTCCATCGGTTCCATACTTTGACACAATCCCGGTAACATAAATATTTTCCAGATAGATCTTAAGAACTGCCGGAAAAGATCCATCCCAGTATGGTGCTGCGATCACGATCATTTCGGCTTCTGCAAACTGCTTCGCAGCATCAAACATGGGATCACCATAGTTTTCTGCTTCGATCAGCTTGGTACGTCTTTCCAGTCTCTCCCTGTTTAATGGGTAAAAATCGGATTCATCCAGCTTAAGTTCATGGTAGTTCCCCAGATTTTTCAGCAATGCCCTCGCCAGTCTGCCTGTTCTCGATTCTTCTCTGACGCAGGAATTAATATACAGAATCATTTTACCCGTACCCCTTTTCAGTTAATCTCATTCAGATCATAAGGTGTGGTCTGGTATACATAGTAATTGAGCCAGTTGCAGTAAAGGTTATTGCTGTGGGAACGCCACTGCAGGGATGGTCTTTGTGTGTCATCGTTCCCCGGATAATAGTTCTTTGGCATCTGAATGGGAAGTCCCTTGTTTTTATCTCTCATGTATTCATTATGCAGGGTATACCTGTCATATTCCGGATGTCCCATAACGAAGATCTGCCGGCCTTCCTCCGCCATACAGAGAAGAACTCCTGCTTCCTCCGACTCTGCCAGCACTGTCAGAGCACTGCAGTTATGAATGTCCTCAGAAAGAACTGCTGTATGTCTGCTGTGTGGGATCAGGAAAGTATCATCAAAGCCTCTCACAAGGGGAACCTTACGATTCATTACCTTATGCTCATAAACACCAAACAATTTCTGAGGCAGAAGCACCTTTTTCAGGCCATAATGATAGTAAAGCCCTGCCTGGGCTCCCCAGCAGATATGGAACGTGGAAAAAACATGGCTCCTGCTCCAGTCCATGATTTCACACAGTTCCTTCCAGTAATCCACCTCTTCAAAAGGGATCTGCTCCACCGGCGCCCCGGTAATGATCAGTCCATCGTATTTGTTATTTTTCAGTTCATCAAATGTCTTGTAAAACTGGTTCAGATGCTGGATCGGTGTATTTAATGATACATGACTGTTCATTTTCATAAAGGAAACTGCTATCTGCAGCGGGGTATTGGACAGTGCCCGAAGAAGCTGCAGCTCCGTATCCTGCTTCACCGGCATCAGATTCAGGATGCAGATGCTAAGGGGACGGATATTCTGATGTGTCGCCCTTTCTTCATCCATTACGAATATATTCTCATTTTCCAGTATGCCTTTTGCTGGCAGATCATTTTGTACCCTGACCGGCATTCTTTTTTCCTCCGATTTCTTTCATCTTATTCTGTCGCCTTTTATCTGTTAATAAAACACCCGGCCGCTTTCGAGATTCTTTCTGTACTCACATGCTTTTGCATAAAGCATGTTCGGATGAATACAATGTTTTTCCTCTGAGCATTTCCTGTACCTTGCACAGCAGGCGAAGGCCGCCGCCTTTGGCACATAATTTTCTATGCCATATCGGATACAATTCAGGAGACATTCCACAAACTTCTCCGAATTTTTATCCATTCTGATAGAAAACCGTCCATTTAAGTCTTCCACAGCTTCTCCAAATTCCTTTAATCCGGGATTTCTGGAATCAACTGCTACCATATCCAGGTTTGATTTCAGAATGCCGTCCCTGATCCTGACAAGAACTGTATTCCTGCTTCCGTTCCGCTTATCTTCCACAAGATCCGGCTCATAAACACATACAGCATACGAAGAGATTCTGTTGTCTTTTCCCGGATTTTCCATCACTGACAGAGAATGCTCTGTCAGATGCAATTCCTGCTCCAGTGCCGGGAATATCGCAGTCAGGCGTTCACTCCACCCCTCTGCTGCATCTGCTTCCACAAATTTATTTTCATTCATATTTTACCTGATCCTTCTTTCTCTTCCATTAAACAATAAATATCCCTGTGAAACAAGCAAAAAACTCAGGAAAGCATTTTCAGAAGTTCTTCCTCTGTAATAACAGGAATCCCAAGTTCCTGTGCTTTGGTCAGCTTGCTTCCCGCCGCCTCACCTGCCACCAGATAATCTGTCTTTTTGCTCACAGAACCTGTACATTTTCCACCATTACTTTCGATCAGGTCTGCGACTTCTTTTCTGCCAAGTGTCGGCAGTGTTCCCGTCACAACAATCGTCAGTCCCTTTAATTTATCACCTGCACCGGTATTTTCCGGCATTTCCATGGTAAGCCCGGCAGCCCTAAGTTCTGATATGACTGCCTGATTTTCCGGATCATCAAAGTACTGCCTGATGCACAGTGCTGTCGTATCTCCTATGTCATCAATTGCGATCAGCTCTTCATAAGAAGCCTTCTGCAGATCTGAAATGGAAGCAAAGTGCTTCATAATCGTCCTGGCTGTATTTTTCCCTACATTTCTGATCCCCAGACCTGTCAGCAGTTTAAACGGCTCATTTTCCTTGGATTTTTCGATTGCCTCCAGCACTCTGACCGTTCCCTTTTCTTTTCCAAATACGCCTTTTTCAATTAATTCTTCCTTGTGCTCCTTCAGTTTATAAATATCCGCAAAGGTTTTCACATATCCGGTTTTGATCAGCGTATCAATGATCGAATCTCCAAGCCCCATGATGTTCATGGCATCCAGAGAGCAGAAATAGGAAATAGTTCTTGTAAGCTGTGCCGGACAAAGCGCATTCTGACAGCAGATATCAGCCATATCCTCATCCTTCACCAGGATACTCCCGCAGACCGGACATCTTTCCGGTGCCTTAAAAACCTGCTCTGGTGCCTCGACACATCCATTTAACTTGGGGATAATTTCTCCACTCTTAAAGATCCTGTATGCACCGCCAAGACCTGCCTGCATTTCATTAATATAATCCTGATTATGCAGTGTTGCTCTTGAAACATTCGTTCCGCACAGTCTTGCAGGCTTTCCAGTGATCTGATCATGAAATACCCCGGTAAAGGTAAGCTTCCCGGTTCTGCCGACATCCACAAGGATATCATCCATGATCACGATCCTCTCTTCCGGTGGATACTTATAGGCAATATGCCCACTTGAATATTTGCTTCCCGCCGGGAAATCATTCCGGTACCGGATCTGATCGATCTTAACAACAGCTCCGTCAATATCGTAGTCCAGTTCTCCACGCATATCGCCAATCTCATCTATCGTTCTGATAATTTCCTCTGCTGTACTGCATTTTCTGTGAAAAACAACTGGTATCCCATGCTGTTGCAGGATATCCATTCCACTGCAGTGACTTTCTGTCAGTTCCTCCGGTCCCTGCTGCACATTAAACACAAACATCCGAAGTCCCCGCTTCCTTGTGATCCCCGGGTCCAGCTGGCGCAGTGTTCCTGCCGCCAGGTTTCTTGGATTGGCAGCCAGTTTCTTTCCCACTTTTTCCTGCTCAAGATTATAGCTTTCAAAATCTTCATGGGACATGTATACTTCTCCACGAAGCTGTAGGGAATCATAAGGCAGATCCACTGACCGTTTCACATCAGGGATCACAAGTGCATTGGCTGTCACATCCTCGCCAACCAGTCCATCTCCCCTGGTTTCTGCAAGAATAAGCTTTAAGCCCCCATCTTCAGCTTTCTCATACCGCAGCGTCATGCTGAGTCCGTCTATTTTGGTCTCCACAGAAAAACTGCAGTCCGGATGAAGGGCTTTTACCTTCTCTACCCATGCAGTAACATCTTCCTTCGTAAAAACATCTTCAATAGAAAGCATAGGCACATCATGTGTCACCTTAACACCAGCCTCACGTTTCGCTGTTCCGCCAATCTTCTGCGTCGGAGACTGTGGTGTGACCCATTCCGGATGTTCCTTCTCGGCTGCTTTCAGTTTCAGCATCAACTGATCATAGTCATAATCACTGATCTCCGGTTCATCCTGATTATAATAGCGGTCCATATGATAATTGATCGTTTTCGTAAGTTCATCATATTCTTTTTTGTCCATTGCCTCTGTTTCTATCACATTATTTCCCATTTTATTTGCAGGATTCCCTTCATTTATTTCTATTTTTCTTTCAACTCTTATTTCATAATCCCTGTTTTTCTCTGCCTGGCCGTCTGCAGGCTCTCAGGTACCAAAAAGATCTTACACTCCTACAATTCCTTATATTTACTGGTATTTTTCATGCACGAATTATATAACATCTGTAATTCTATTCCTTCGATCTGGCGATATTTCCCTGGTAATAAGCCTGCAAGTTCCACAGTTGCCACCCGGATTCTTTTGATTGCTGTCACCTCAAATCCCAAAGCATGGGACATTCGCCTGATCTGTCTGTTGACTCCCTGAGTTAGAATGATCCGGAAGGTAAATTTCCCGATTTTCTCTACCTTACATGGTTTTGTCCTGCGGTTCAGCTCCTTTAAGAACACACCATCTGCCATATTCTGCAGGAACTCCCCTGTAATCTCCTTATTCACCTTCACAATGTATTCTTTTTCATGACTTCCACTGCCATTCATCATCGTATGGATCAGGTCCCCGTCATTCGTAAGCAGGATCAGCCCCTCTGAATCTTTATCAAGCCGGCCTGCATAGGTCACTCTCACCGGCAGCTTCACCTGCTGCGTCAGAACCTTGTCCGCATGCCGGTCTCTTTCTGTACACGTCACTCCCAAAGGTTTATAGTAAGCGTAAACCACTTTATCATTTTTCCTGGGAAGGTGTTTTCCATTCACCACGATCTCGTCCTCATCCGAAACCTGAATACCCATCATGGCTTTCTGTCCGTTTACCTGGACTCTTCCTTCTTCTATCAGCTTATCAGCATCCCTCCGTGAACATATACCGCAGGATGCCAGATATTTATTCAGTCTTTCCTTCTGCATCATTTTCCCCGTTTTCTTCCCTTATTCTGTTTTTCCCTTCAGATAACTTCGATATTTCTCTTTATCTGCCGGATGGCATTTCACTGAAAGAAGCGTTCCCTCTTCCTGATATTCCCGCTTAAGTATCACAGCATTTTCCATAAAATAAGAAACAATATCCCCTCTTTGAAAGGGAATCAGAAATTCTCCTTCCACCTGGTCCGCATAAATCTTTTCCAGGATCTCCCTGACAAGCAGATCCAGTGATGCTTCTTCCCTGGCTGAAACAAAGAGTTTATCTCCTACCACCCTCGGATAGGAAGCTCCATCTCTTCTGTCCGCTTTATTATATACGGTAAGCATGGGAATGTGTCCTGCGGAAAGCTCTGACAGGGTCTGTGCCGTTGTTTTCATCTGTTCCTCATAAAAAGGATCCGAATAATCCACCACCTGTATAAGCAGGTCAGCATTCTCTATTTCCTCCAGTGTAGATCGGAATGCTTTCACCAGGCTGTGGGGCAGATCATGGATAAATCCAACTGTATCTGACAGCAGAAAGTCTCTGTTATCCCCGGTACTGATCCGGCGGACCGAGGTATCCAGTGTGGCAAAAAGCATATCCTTCTCAAGCACTCTCTTTTCTTCTCCGGCTGCATAGCGGTCCACCATAGCGTTCATGATCGTTGATTTTCCTGCATTGGTATACCCGACAAGGGAAACAAGCGGCAGTCTTCCTTTATTTCTTCTGCTCCGCTGTACTTCCCTCTCCTTGGTAATTTCCTTCAGTTCACGCTGCAGTTCTGCAATTCTGTGTTCGATCTTCCGTCTGTCTAACTCCAGCTTTTTTTCTCCGGCTCCCCTGCTGCTCATGCTGCCACTGGTTCCGCCCTGCCTTGTCAGTGCTTCATGCATGCCTACCAGTCTCGGCAGGAGATACTGCAGCTTTGCAGTTTCCACCTGAAGCCTGGCTTCTCTTGTCCTGGCTCTGCTTTCAAAGATCTCCAGGATCAGTGTCGTCCTGTCCATAACAGGGACATCCAGCAGATCCTGCAGATTTCTCAGCTGGGATGGTGTCAGGGAATTGTTGAAAACAACCAGATCTGCTTCCAGCCTTACACACAGTTCCTTTAATTCCTGTACCTTACCAGCTCCCATATAGAGTCCTTTATTCACTGTTTCCAGTTTCTGTACGACCATACCGACCGGTTCCATATAGTAGGCTTTTGCAAGGCTGGCAAGTTCATCCATTCTGTGTGACATATCACCTGTTGATTCTGTGATACCCTCCTCCACTGCCGCCAGTACGACCCTTTCTGCTCTTTCCTCTGTTATTTCAACTGTATTACTGTTCCGCACTTCCTGCATGATTGTTTTCCTGTAATTCCTCGATCAATTCAAAATAATTTTCAAATGTTTTCCTACAGCATCCGGGGTTCCTGATCCCGATCTTTCCTGTTTTCAGTCCGATCAGAGAAAAAGCCATTGCCATTCTGTGATCCTCATAAGTCTCCACTTCCGTTTCTCTGATCTCACCTTCTGAAACCGGTCTGATCAGAATTCCTTTTTCCTCCGGAATCTCCTCGCATCTGATTCCCATCCGGTTTAATTCTGTGATGATCGCTTTCATCCGGTCAGATTCCTGATAGCGGATATGTTCTATATCACAGATCCTTGTCTCTGAAGCAGCAAATGGTGCAATTGCTGCCATGGTCATAGTCTGGTCAGAAAAATCCTTCATGGAAAGAGTTTGCCCCGGATAGGAACTTAACAGACGCCCATCCACACAGATTCCTTTCTCTGTATCCTCCATCTTACACCCCATTTGGGAAAGCACAGACAGAAATGCGATATCTCCCTGCATGGAGTTTTCATGGACTCCATTTACGATAACACTTGTTTTTAAAAGTGGTGCCATTGCATAGAAATAACAGGCTCCGGAAACATCTGGCTCGATCTCATATACCGGAACGCCAAAGGAAGTGTTGCCGGACACGGTGCACTTCCTTCCTTCCCTTGACACTTCAATTCCAAACTGTCTCATCATAGCAAGTGTCATTTTAATATATGCACCTTCGCTTCTGTCTCCTTCCAGTATGACAGTCAGACCATCTTTTTTCATGGCTGCACACATTAATAAAGCACTGGCAAACTGACTGCTGATCTCTGTATCAATACTTACTTCCTTCTGATGAATACCACTGGAACGCAGGGCAAACGGAAAATGTCCTTCTTCCCCGTGGAACTCAAATGTAACACCACATGTCTCCAGCAAGGAAAGCAATGGTTCCATGGGGCGCTTACACATCTGGGGCGATGCTGTCAGTTCATAATCCCCTCCGGCCATAGCCAGCATTACTGTAAGAAAACGTGCCGCAGTTCCTGCACTTCTTACATTGATGGAAGCCTTTCTGTCAGGGATTCTTCCTCCTGTTCCTTCTATTATGACTTCTTTCTTTTTTTCATTTATCTCAACATTAAATCCTAATTTAACTAAGCAGTCAAGAAAGCCACGGGAATCATCGCTGAACAGGACTCCTTTCAAATGACATGTTCCCTGTGACAGTGCTGCCAGAAGAAGTGCCCTGTTTGTGATACTTTTAGATCCCGGCACACTTACAGTGATTTCCCGTCCCTCCGGAAACTTTGGCAGCCATTTTACAAATACTTCCGTTTCCTTTTCTGTTTCTTTCCCGGATGTTTCTATCAGCGCCAGCAGTTCTTCCGGTCTGTTTATCATCGTAGCCGCTCCGGCCGCCTGCAGTTCTTCTACCGTCCGGAATCCCCATGTGACAGATACACAGTCCATTCCTGCATTCCTGGCAGTCGCAATATCCACATCGGAGTCTCCCACATACAGGGCATCTTTTGCAGACACCTGTAATAACCGCAGTGCCTCCCTGGCAGTATCCGGTGCCGGTTTCTTGCGGATTCCTTCACTGGCTCCGATCGCTACCTTCAGATATTTTTCAAAATAAAGATGATACAGGACATCTACTCCCTCCTGCATCTTATTGGATACGATTGCCGTTTTGATCCCCTTTTTCTGTAAGTCTGTCAGAAGCTCTGCGATTCCGGGATAGAGACAGGTCTTATCATTGCAGTGTTCTTCATAATATGCTTTAAATACAGCAAACACCTCTGTAAATGTCTTTTCATCCTGATCCGGCATAAGTGCCCTCTGTACCAGCTTCTCAACACCATTTCCAACAAAGTTCCGTACTTCTTCCAGTGACCGTTCTTTTTTATGATACATCCGCAGTGCATAATTTACACTGTCCTTCAGATCCTCCAGTGTATTTAACAGAGTTCCATCCAGGTCAAATATAACTGCCTGGTATGCTTTTTTCTCTTTGGTCTGATTTTTCATGCCTACTTCCTTTCTTACGATACACAGCTATCTGTTTAACAGCATACAATATCTTAAGTCCTTTTAAAAGAGGTTTTTATGGCTACAGTTGTAATTGATGCCGGTCATGGGGGTTCCGACTTTGGCGCTACCTATCTTGGGCGGAAAGAAAAGGATGATGCCCTGCGCCTTGCCCTTGCTGTAGGAAACATACTGGAAGAAAATGGTGTAAACGTGATCTATACAAGAACCAGTGATGTCTATACCTCCCCTGCCGGGAAAGCTGCAATGGCAAATGCCTCCGGTGCAGACTATTTTCTCTCTATCCATCGCAATTCCAGTCCCTATGACAACCAGTATACCGGCATAGAATCCCTCGTTTATTCCAGAAACGGCATTGCCAGAACCATTGCAGAGAACATAAACCGTGAACTTACCCGTGTAGGATTTGTCAATCAGGGGATCCAGGAGCGGCCAAATCTGGCTGTACTTCGCCGGACTGACATGCCTGCTGTTCTTGTAGAAGTCGGATTTATTAATACAGATAAAGATAACATTCGTTTTGATACTCAGTTTCAGGAAATTGCCAGGGCAATTGCCGATGGGCTGTTAATGAGTATCTCCTGACATGCAGGAAACCTGCCGATGGCAGGTTTCCTGATATGATCCGTGCAGAATATATAAGCTTATGCTTTATAAATTAAATCACATTTTAATTTATTTTCATTTTATACAACATTTAACTCAATTCAGGAATCCCCTTCAGGATATTTTCTGTATGATGCTCCAGATAATTATCCTCTCCGCTTGTCAGACCCTCTTTCTTCATTTCTGCAATAATACGCGACACAATGAACTCTATCGTTTCCGGGATTCTTTCATCCCCAACCGGCATCTGTGACAAAGCAGTAAGTACATCTCTCAGTTCCTTAAGCAATGGGAGCTTTTCCAGGCCTCTGTGCATCCATTTATAGAAGGGTGCATAGCTCCGGTTCAGCAGATAGATCATTGCCATGGTATGCTTCATAAATTCTGCCAGTGCGATCTGTGCCGTCACTGTTTCATTTCTTCCAAGCATACGGTTGTAGTTATATTGTCCTGCCTGTGCCATCAACGCCGCTTCCCTGGCTATCTTTTTGAGTCTCACTTCCTCCGGATAATAGGAAAGTAATCCTTTTCGTATCCTTGTGAACTCTCCAAGATCGTCCCTGAAAACCCTGCCGTTAGTGGCTGTGCTGAGCTGATAGTCCTGCATAACCTCCCATTGTCTTCTGGATACCGGTACATCCTGTAACCCTGTCAGTTCTCCGTAGAACTCACTGATCCGGAATACACCGACTCTTTTTCTCGCCTTGGCAGAAGTTACCCTCGTGACTCCCATAAAGGTATGTGGCAGCTCATCATAGGCCTGTTGCAGTTCTTCCCCAATTTCATCATATACCTGATCTGTCAGCCAGAGACAGAACCCCGGACCAAAATCATGATCTCGTGACACTTCATCATCATATCCAAAGCATTCTGATCCTTCTCCTACAAGTCCTGCTGCGATCACGCTTTCATATGCCGGAAACTTTGTTCTGATCATGGGGATACCATATTCTTCATAAAAGGCCTGACACAGTTCCATTCCATTCTCAAAGCTGCGGTTTCTGATCAGGGCATTTTTCTGTTCCTCCATAACCGCATGCAGATTCTGCAATGTAATTTCATATGCCTGATTTCTGCCTGAAGTCCTCTCGATCTCAAGAAGTGCCAGCTTATAATATCTGGCAGAAGCCTCCAGATCTCCTGTCAGATACAGTACCTCACCCATGGCCGACAGTGCCCCGCTGTAATGATAATCTCTTTTCTCATCCATTTCATACAGGGATATCGCTTTTTTCAGATGATCCACAGCTTCTTCATAACGGAGCAGCTTAATCTCTGCCAGTGCCAGACTGGTATAGATCGTCGCCACTTCTGTCCTGGCCCCCTGGTACTGGCTGGCAATGGAAAGTGCCTTCAGCAGACAGTCACAGGCACTTTCATCATCCCCTGTCTGCTGAAAAAGAAGACTCATGCTCTGATACAGTTCTACATATCTGAAATCATTATAGGCTATGCTTCCTTCATAGATCCTTCTGACCTCCTGATAAGCTCTCATGGCGTCTGAAAGAAGCCCGGCCTCTCTGTATGCATCTGCCACATGCAGGAGAGTAGCTGCATAGGGAATCGTTCCTTCCATTCCCATTCCCTGCAAAAGCAGGAGAACCTGCTGACAGTATTCCACCATCTTCTCAAATTCTCCCGTTCCTCCATAATAGCTGATCAGCTCGTTTATCAGTGTGATCAGTGCACGCCTGTCACCTTCCCCGGCTGCTTCATCCATCTTTTCTCTTAAATAACCTTCTATCAGGTCTGTTCTGCGGTTTTCAATCAGAGAATCAAGCTGTGACAATACTAATTCCACATTCATATTTCTGCCTCCATTCATTTCTCTTCACTTTTCCCGCCCTCATAATAGGCAAAACGGTTTTTGCCACTTTTTTTCACTGTATACATGGCAGAATCTGCGCACTCGATCAGTTCCTCCAGTGTAGAAGCATCCTTTGGGAAGGATGCGATTCCGATACTGCCCCCAACCTTTCTGAGCTCTCCGGCCAGAGAAAAAGGTTTGGAAAACAGCTCCTTGCACTGCATGGCTGTCTTATCCACGATCTTACCCTGTATACTCTTGATTATAATGATAAATTCGTCTCCTGCATAGCGGTAAGGCATCAGAATCTGGGAATGAAGCATCTTCATCCTTGCAGCCAGCTCCCGCAGTGCATCATCACCTGCCGCATGCCCGTAAGTATCATTGATCTTCTTGAATTCATCAATATCGATCATAAAGATCGTACATGGCGTACCATTCTGGATCAGTTCCTCCAGATCCATCATCAGCTTGCTTCTGTTCGGAATCCCTGTCAGGAAATCATGATTGGAAGCATTTTCCATGATCCCCCTTGCTTCCTCCAGTTCCCTGTATAGTCTCCTCCGGCGCAGGTTATCGATTACAGAAACCAGCACTACTACAAGGAGCATGCCGATCAGGATACCACCCGGCACCATTACTTCTTTATTCCTCTGGAAAAATGGCGGCTGATAATTGATGATCTGTGTCCCCTCAGGGAGTGCCTTCATGTCAAGATCATAGGCTTTCATAACCAGTTCATCCACACAGTAAATGTTGGGACTGTCACCCACTACTCCAATCTCACCACTGTTCTTTCCGTTTATGATATCAATCGCCATACCGGCAGCTTCTTCTCCGGATCTTTTCATGGAAACCACATTGCCGCCAAGCAGTCCTTCCCCGATCCCTTCTTCCATCATCCGGAAAACCGGGACCTTGGCTGCTGCAGTGATCAGTTTTACCGCTTCCTTGCTTGAATACTGCTTTCCACTTGCATCCTCAGTCATGGAAATATAGATCAGTATCGTTCCTTTTCCTATCTGTCTGATCTTCCTCTCAAGCTGTACTGTTTCCAGCTCAGATGAATTGATCTCAGAAAATGTCAGTTCCGGAAACTTTTCTTCACAGGCAAAGAACTGTTCTCTGACTGTTTCCCCTGTCACACTGTCATCCAGAATGGCAACTACTTTTCTGGCATCCGGCAGAAGAGTTTCCGCAAAGGCAATGTTTTTTTCGACTGACAGCTTTTCTATAATACCTGTTATCAATGGATCCTCTGACATTTCATAGGCAAGCTGTTCATTATTAACCCCTTCATACACAAGGGGAATATCCGCAAACAATTCCTTCCTGTACTTCTGTGCAAAAAGAAGCGCTGCATCATCTCCAAGAATGATCACATCATAAGGTGCCACCTTGCTGAGCCTGTATTTCAGACCCTCATAAAATAACTGTTCACTCGTTTCGTCACTGACACGCCTGGTATCCATGAACTCATAGTCTACCACCGCTTCATCGCCGACTCCCGCCTGAATTCCCTCTATCTGGGACTGTACTGTATCCCACCCATAATTATAGGAACTGATAAAAAGGATTCTCCCCCCTGAGCTTCCTTTTCTGTTTTCCTCAGCCTGGGTGCTGATACTTCCAAACACAAGTGACAGCAGAAGACAATATAGCAGAATTCCTGTGATCCGTCTTCTCATCCTGACCCCTCTTTTCCTTTGTACATTTCCATCTTTAAACACGTCGTTCTTTCTAGTACTATAGTATCACTTTTCAGGGCGTTATTCAATTTGGAAATCCTTTATTTTATCAGTTTTCGCCAAAAATTTTTCTGCTCAGCTTCAGACTGCTTGCTATGACTGCATCCATGTCATAATACCGGTATTCTCCCAGTCTTCCGCCAAAGATCACCTTTTCTTCTTCATCCGCCAGTTCTTTATACTTTTCATAAAGGATGTTATTTTTAGTATCATTCACGGGATAATAGGGTTCATCCCCCTTCTTCCACTCAGAAGAGTATTCCCTGCTGATCACGGTCTTAGGAAGATCTTCTCCTCTTTCATCTTTTCCAAACTCAAACCATTTATGCTCAATGATCCTTGTATAGGGCGTTTCTCTGTCAGTATAATTTACAGCAGCATTTCCCTGGAAATTTGGCTGATCCAGAAGCTCTGTTTCAAAGCGCACACTTCTGTATTCCAGTGTTCCAAGATGATAGTCAAAATAAGCATCCACAGGACCTGTATAGATCACCTTCTCTGCCTGTCCATTCCAGTACTCCCTGTTTTCCAGGTAATCTTCCTGCAGCCTGACCTCAATCCCGTCAAGCAGGTTCTGTACCAGCTTCGTATAGCCGCCAACCGGTATTCCCTGATACAGGGCATTGAAATAATTATTATCAAAGGTAAACCGTACCGGCAGTCGCTTGATGATAAATGCCGGCAGCTCCTTACAGGGGCGTCCCCACTGCTTCTCTGTATATCCCCTGATCAGTTTCTCATAAATATCCGTCCCTACAAGAGAAATTGCCTGCTCCTCAAGATTCTGCGGTTCTGTGATATGGGCCTCTCTCTTCTGCTCTTCAATCTTCTGTGCTGCTTCCTGTGGGGTTACCACGCCCCACATTTTGTTAAAGGTATACATATTAAAGGGAAGGCTGTACAGCTCCCCCTTATAATTGGCTACCGGACTGTTGGTAAAGCGGTTGAAATCCGCATACTTTGTTACATACTCCCATACTGTCCTGTCATTAGTATGAAAAATATGGGCTCCATACCGGTGTACATGGATCCCCTCAATATCTTCTGTATAAACATTCCCTGCGATATGATCCCTTTTATCAATCACAAGCACCTGCTTTCCTGCTTTTTTCGCTTCGCAGGCAAATACGGCGCCGAAAAGTCCTGCTCCGACTACCAGATAATCATACATACCCTGATCATCCCCCTTTACTCTTCATTCTGATTATTTTATTTTATCACATTTACCGGATAAGGGCAAAAAAATTGCCGCCTCTGCCAGTTGTCTGGCAAAGGCGGTATCCTTATCAGATTCTCTCTGATCCTTTTATTTCCCGAAATGGAATAATCCCTTCTTCTCGTAAGGTTCACTGCTGTCTGAAAGAAGCCTGTATCCGATCCCTTCGATTTCTTTCTGCAGAAGGGAGATATCCAGTGCATCTTCACTGATCACTACTGTTTCTCCGGCTTTGGCAGAAGAAGTCACCTTCTTTACCTTTGCCACCTTTCTGATCAGATCATTCATATGTGCTTCACACATGCTGCAGGCCATTCCGTCAATTTTTAATGTTGTCTTTATCATGATCCTCTCTCCTTTTCTACAGGCAAGTGTACTCCTGCCTGCTTTCCTTTGCAAGGAGTATCACATGTTATTTTACATGAAATGCTTTCATTCCGGGATAAACTGCGCTGTCTCCCAGTTCCTCTTCAATACGGAGTAACTGATTGTACTTGGCAACTCTTTCAGAACGGCTGGGTGCGCCGGTCTTGATCTGGCAGGTATTTAATGCCACAGCAAGGTCTGCGATCGTGGTATCTGCCGTTTCACCGGAACGGTGGGAGCTGATTGCCGCATAGCCTGCTTCATGTGCCATCTTGATCGCTTCCAGTGTCTCAGAAACGGAACCGATCTGATTTAACTTGATCAGGATCGCATTACCTGCACCAAGCGAGATTCCCTTGGAAAGTCTTTCGGTATTGGTTACAAAGAGATCATCTCCTACAAGCTGTACCTTGTCGCCCAGTCTCTTCGTCAGCTTCTGCCAGCCTTCCCAGTCCTCTTCATCCAGACCGTCTTCGATGGAGATGATAGGATATTTCTCGCAAAGGCTTGCCCAGTGCTCGATCAGTTCCTCATCTGTATATTCTGTGCCTGCCTTGGGAAGCTTGTAATATCCCTTTCCTTTCTCACTCTTCCATTCAGAAGATGCCGCATCCATGGCGATCTTGAAATCTCTGCCGGGCTCATAGCCAGCCTTCTTTACTGCCTCCAGGATCGTTTCAATGGCTTCTTCATCGGACTTCAGTGCCGGTGCAAAGCCGCCTTCATCTCCTACGGATGTAGCCAGTCCTCTCTCCTTCAGAATAGAAGCAAGGGCATGGAATACCTCTGCACACCAGTGCAGGCATTCCTTAAAGGAAGGTGCACCTACCGGCATGATCATAAATTCCTGTACATCCAGTCCGGAAGACAGTGCATGGCAGCCACCGTTGATGATATTCATCATGGGAACCGGCAGCCTGTTTCCGGAAATGCCGCCAAGGAAACGATACAGCGGGATATCCAGTGAAATGGATGCTGCTCTTGCGCATGCTATGGAAACAGCCAGGATCGCATTGGCTCCAAGCTTGGATTTGTCTTTTGTTCCATCTGCTTTGATCATTGCCTGATCAACTGCATAGATATCAGAAGCATCCATGCCACAGAGTACCTCGTTAATTGTTGTATTGATATTCTGAACGGCCTTCTCTACGCCCTTTCCCAGATATCTTCCTTTATCTCCATCACGCAGCTCAAGTGCTTCAAATTCACCGGTAGAAGCTCCGCTCGGTGCTGTTCCTCTTCCTACGGTCCCGTCAGCCAGTGTTACTTCTGCTTCAACGGTAGGATTTCCTCTTGAGTCTAATATTTCTCTTCCGATAACTTTTTCAATTTCCAGGTAATTCATCCCTGCTGTCTCCTTTCTGTAAACGAAGATACTCCCTGCCGGAAGGGCTTTCTTCCGGTGGTTTCTGATTCAGCAGCTCAGAGCCGATGGGAGTCTTCCATGATTTATTCGTAAGTTAGTTGTATCTAACTCTTGAATTATTATACAAAAAGGATTCCTGTAACACAAGAGCTTTTAATGAGAGCTTTTCTCATTTTAACGCACCGTTCTTTTCTGCTTCCCTGCCGTCACTGTGCAATACCTGTTTTCCGCCCCCTGACTGTGACTGTCATTGTATCTGAACTTTTTCCGCCTTGCTGTGACTGTCATTGTGCCTGAACTTCTTTTCTGCCGCCTGGTACTTCATCCATCTTCTGCAGTGCCTTCCGGAACCGGAAGAAAAACAGTACCGAAGTAAAGGTGACCGCCAGCACATCGGCGATCGGCTCCGCCAGATATACAGCCGTTGTCTTATCCGCTGTATATACAAGAGGTACCAGATAGATCAGTGGGATCAGCAGGACAAATTTCCGCATCACAGCAACAACGATAGACGAAACTGCATCTCCCAGTGCATTGAATGCCATCTGGCAGGCCATCTGGATTCCGAAGATCCCCATTCCTGCTATGTAAATTCTAAGGGCATGTGCCGTGAAAGTGATCATTTCCCCGTCAGTCGTAAATATCGAGGCGAAAAAAGCCGGCCATAGCATAACTGCCAGCCATAACAGTAATGAATAGGTCAGACTGGTTTTCAAAAGCAGGCCATAGGCTCCCCTGACTCTTTCTTTATTACCCGCACCATAATTATAACTCATGATCGGCTGTGCTCCCTGTCCCAGTCCCTGCAGTGGAAGCAGGGCAAACTGCATGACACTGGTAAGGATGGTCATGGCTCCTACTGCGATATCTCCTCCATACTTAAGAAGGGATGAATTAAAGCAGACTGAGATCACACTTTCGCTGGACTGCATGACAAATACTGCTGATCCCAGCAGGATACAGGGCAGTATGATCTCTCCTTTCAGAGAAAGATTCTCTTTTCTGATCCGCAGCTTTGTCTTTTTTCCAAACAGAAAGCTTACTACAAATATACAGGATGCTGCCTGTGACAGGATCGTGGCAAGTGCCGCTCCCCTGACCCCCATGTGAAGTCCAAAAATGAAAACCGGATCAAGTATGATATTCAGGACAGCGCCTATCAGCACAGTCAGCATACCGGTTCCTGCAAAGCCCTGTGTTGTGATAAACGCATTCATGCCAAGGGTAAGCTGTACAAACAGTGTACCGAGTGCATAAATCTTCATATAGCTGTCCGCATAAGCAATGGTATTTTCACTGGCTCCAAAAGCCAGAAGGAACGGCTTTCCCAAAATAAGGAGCAGTGCCGTCAGGATCAGGGAAATCAGGATCTGAAGGGAAAAGCAGTTCCCCAGGATCTTTTCTGCTGTCTTGCTTTCACCCTTTCCCATAAATATGGCCGCCCTTGGCGCTCCTCCATTTCCTACAAGCGCTGCAAAAGCACTGACGATCATAATGAGTGGCATGCAGACTCCCACACCGGTCAGTGCCAGTGCTCCTGTCCCCCGGATATGACCGATATAAATCCTGTCTACAATATTATAGAGCATGTTAATGATCTGCGCTGCCACTGTGGGAACTGCCAGCTTTACGAGCAGCTTCCCGATGGGCTCTGTTCCAAGAAAATCTTTATTCTGCTGTTTATTCTGTTCCATATCCATTACTCCTGTTTTGATGCCTGTCCGGCAGTCTTTTTCTTATCTTATATCCTTCTTTTATGCAGCATGATCTTTCCTGACAGGTCTCCTGAGCAGGATCCCCGCATAATAATAACTGCTTCCAGAGAGGTTTCTTTCTCCGGAAGCAGCCTGTCATACAATCCTGTTCATTTCCACCTTCTATATTTATTTCAGAGGATCCTTATAAAATTCACGGAAGGTTGTATAGCCGTCTTTCGTAAGCTGTTCCTTCTGGAATTTTTTATTCTTATTCATCCGGACAACAAGTACCTGGGTTCCTGATTTTCTCTCCTCCTGTGCTGCTGCGATCACCTTGCACAGTTCCTCCTTTGCCACACCCTTCTCGATCAGAAAAGCTACTTTCTCAGGCTGGGAAGGTACCTTAAATCCATTCTCCATAAGAAGCAGGATGATTCTTTCAAATCCAATGGAAAAACCGCAGGCCGGTACATCATTTCCTGTAAACTTGCCAACCATCTTGTCATATCTGCCACCGCCTCCACAGCTTCCGCCAAACTGAGGCATTGCGATTTCAAAGATCGTACCGGTATAATAGGACATTCCGCGAACCAGTGTAGGGTCAAATACCAGTTCAAAATCAGCACTTTTGGTAGAATTTACGCTTTCCATGATCTCCTGCAGACTCGTCTTTACTTCCTCATCCAGGAAATCACCAAGCTTTCCGGCAAGATAGAAAAGACCATTTTCAGCAGCTTCCATACCCTTGAACAACTCCAGGTATTTATCAACACTTTCCTTTGCGAAACCATCTTCAAGAAGCTCCGCTTCTACTCCCTCAAGTCCGATCTTATCCATCTTGTCAAGGGTTATAAACACATGATCATAGCTTTCTTCTGCAAATCCGCTGTAGGCTGCCATGGCCTTCAGGATCCTTCTTTCGTTGATCCTGATCTGGAATCCTGAAAATCCAAGCTTACCAAGAGTCGTTGTCGTAGCCAGGATCAGCTCGATCTCTGCCAGATTGGAAGGCTCTCCCAGAATATCAATATCACACTGCATGAACTGACGGTAACGTCCACGCTGCGGTCTGTCAGCACGCCATACATTTCCCATCTGCAGAGCCTTAAAGGGTGTCGGAAGTTCATTGGCATGTGCAGAGTAATACCGCACTAACGGAACTGTAAGATCATAACGAAGGCCCCCGTCCACAAGATCCTTCTCTTCCTTTGCTGATTCAAGGTTCAGCTTCTCTCCACGCTTTAATATTTTAAAGATCAGCTTCTCATTCTCTCCGCCCTGCTTATTTGTCAGATTCTCTATATTCTCCACACAGGGGGTCTCAATGGAAGTAAATCCAAATTTACCATAGGTCTCCTTGATCACACCGATCACGTAATCTCTGATCTTCATTTCCTCCGGCAGAATATCCTTCATACCAGTTACCGGTTTCTTACTAAGTGCCATAATCCGGCCTCCCTTTTCTTTTATACTTTTATAGATGATACCCCGTAATTTTACACTGTTTCCCGGTGCTTTGCAACCTTGCGCTTTCTTTTTTTCTATATTATAATAACAAATGCTTACATCAGAGGAGGAAACTATTATGTCATTTGAGTTTGTAAAAAAATTACCCACTCCAAGTGAGATCAAGGAGCAGTATCCTGTTCCCGAAAAGCTTGTTGCATTAAAGAAAGAAAGAGATCAGGAGATCCGTGATGTCCTGACAGGAAAAAGCAATAAATTTCTTGTGATCATCGGTCCCTGCTCCGCAGACAATGAAGATGCTGTCTGCGACTATGTCAGCCGCCTTGCAAAGGTCAACGAAAAGGTAAAGGATAAGCTGATCCTGATTCCCAGGATCTATACCAATAAGCCACGTACTACCGGTGAGGGCTACAAGGGTATCGTGCATCAGCCGGATCCTGAGAAAAAGCCGGATCTCCTGGCAGGTCTGATCGCCATGCGTAAGATGCAGATCCATGCCATGGATGTTTCCGGGCTTACTGCTGCTGACGAGATGCTTTATCCTGAAAACTGGAGATATGTTTCTGACATTCTTTCCTATGTGGCCATTGGTGCACGTTCCGTTGAAGATCAGCAGCATCGTATGACTGTCAGCGGTTTCGATGTTCCTGCCGGCATGAAAAATCCTACCAGCGGAGATCTTACCGTTATGCTGAATTCTGTTTATGCTGCCCAGCATCCCCATACCTTCACTTACCGTGGATGGGAGGTAAATACAACCGGTAATGACCTTGCCCACACCGTTCTGCGTGGTGCCACCAGTAAGCATGGTCAGAACCTTGCCAACTACCACTATGAAGATCTGAATCTGCTGCTGCAGCTTTATAATGAAAGGGATCTGAAGAATCCTGCTACGATCATTGATTCCAATCACAGCAATTCCTCCAAGCAGTACAAACAGCAGATCCGTATTATCAAGGAGGTTATGCACAGCCGTAAGCTCAGTCCCGATATCCATAACCTCGTTAAGGGTGTCATGATCGAAAGCTATCTGGTAGAAGGCAGCCAGAAAGTAGGCGAAGGTATCTATGGAAAATCCATTACCGATCCCTGCCTCGGCTGGGAGGATTCTGAGCAGCTTATTTACGATATTGCTGAATATGAATAAAGCTGATGCATCCGTCAGAACTGTATAAATCCTCTGCACTGCCTGCCTTTGCATAAGGTCTGCAGTGCCTCTCTTCTACAGAAGCAGATTTACCGCATCTGCTACCAGAAGAGGATTTACATAGCACTCCAGAAAGCAGCCCATCACTGTGATGAACAGGATCCATAAGAGGATCAGAAGCAGTGAAATGAGCTGCTTTTTCCGTCCTGTGTATATCGGCCATATGCAGCCTTCCGGTGCCCTTGAAATACAGCTTATCTGATAACAGAAGCAAAGCAGCAGGAAAAAAGCCGGTAACAGGAGCAGCTGGTGCGGAAACAAAAGCACAATCAGGAACAATACCCCTCTGCCCCCGTAGGCCAGCACGGTTCCGGAAAAAAGGATTCCTGCCAGAAAGCCTTTCATCACAGTATAAAGCCTGATCGCCAGAAAACCAAAGCATGTGGTGGAAAGAAGAAGCAGACAGGCTGCGGGACGCAATCTCCTTGGCAATTCATACTTAAGGAACTGTCCCTTATCCAGTTTTCCATAACTCATCTCAAGAAGGACACTTTTTCTGAAAAATGTCTCTGTGCCGGCAGCACCGTGTCCTGCGAAGTACATGAACAGCCCACCTGCCAGGATTCCCACCAGAAAATAAAGCAGACAGCTTCTGTAAAGCCGTCTCCGTTTGATATACTCCATCCGCTCCCGCATATTTCTTCCCCTTCTCTTCCGATCTCACATGTTTGTCTAATATATGAAAAACAGGCAGCACATATACCTATGCACTGCCTGTCTCTTTTATCCTGCAATTTTTCCTTTATCTTACATATTTTTCTTTATAGGCCAGGATCGCAGATACTGTCTTGGAATCCTCGATCGTTCCATCAAGGATCATCGAAATCAGTTCATCCAGATCGTATGCCTTCACCGTCACAAACTCATCCTCATCCAGATGCTGTTTTCCAGGTGTCAGACCTGTTGCCACATAAATATCGATCTTTTCATTACAAAAAGCCACTGTAGTCCTGATGCGGAGAAGCAATTCTATTTTTTCTGCATGATAGCCGGTTTCCTCTGTCAGTTCACGAAGTGCTGCCTGATCTGTCGGCTCATTTTCTCCATTCAGTCCGCCTGCCGGGATCTCCAGCGTATAGCGGTCCAGTGCATTTCTGTACTGACGTACCATGATAAGCCGTCCCCTGTCATCGACAGGAACCACCGCTGCCGCTCCTTTGTGCTTAATAAAATCCCACTTTACAATATTTCCATTCGGAACCTTAATGGTGTCCTGATAATAATCAATAATCGCACCCTTCTGTACAAGGTTCCTGGATAATCTCTGAAATTCTTCCATAATAAATGATCTATGCCTCTTTCAACAGTTTTTCCACGCTGACAAGCTTTACGCAGAGAACAAACAGATCTGTTGCCATCGCCAGTTCTTCCGGTGTGGGGAAGCTGGGTGCCAGACGGATATTGCTGTCCTTCGGATCCTTTTTGTAAGGATAAGTTGCACCGGCGCCTGTCAGTACCACGCCTGCTTCCTTACATTTCTCAACAATCTTCTTTGCGCAGCCTTCAAGTGCATCAAAGGAAATGAAATAGCCACCCTTAGGTTCTGTCCAGGAACCAATCTCAAGTCCGTTCAGTTCACTTTCAAGAACATGAAGCACTGCTTCAAACTTGGGACGCATGATCGCTGCATGCTTCATCATATGTGCCTTCATGCCCTCTGCGTCCTTAAAATATCTTACATGGCGAAGCTGGTTGATCTTGTCATAGCCGATCGTCTGAATCGTCATATACTTTTTAATAAAATCAAGATTGGCTTTGGAAGAGGCAAGTGCTGCGATACCACTTCCGGGGAACATAACCTTGGAAGTAGAGCAGAATTCATATACCATATCCGGATTGCCTGCCTTCTCACACTCAGAGAGAATATCAAGCAGGGTGTCCTTCTTGTCCTCATACAGATCATGGATCGCATAAGCGTTATCCCAGTAAATCCGGAAATCTTTCGCTGCCGGCTTCAGTGCTGCGAAACGTTTCACAGTCTCATCAGAATAGGTATATCCCTGTGGATTGGAATACTTGGGCACACACCAGATTCCCTTGACTGCCGGATCCGTATTTACCAGTGCCTCTACCATGTCCATATCAGGTCCGTCTTCTGTCATGGGCACATTGATCATCTCAATCCCGAACTGCTCGGTAATGGCAAAATGTCTGTCATATCCGGGAACCGGACAGAGGAATTTCACCTTGTCCAGTCTGCACCAGGGTGTTTCTCCCATAACGCCAAAGATTTCAGATCTTGCTACTGTATCATACATGATGTTCAGGCTGGCATTGCCGAAAATGATCACGTTCTCTGCCGGTACGCCTATCACATCACCGATCAGCTTTCTTGCTTCCGGTATTCCATCCATGACACCATAGTTTCTGCAATCAACACCTGCTTCTGTCTTCAATATGGAATCTGCGTTCAGCACATTCAAAAAATCCATTTCCATATCAAGCTGTGAAGCTGCCGGTTTTCCTCTTGACATATCCAGTTTCAGTCCTTTGGATTTCGCATCCTCATAGTCCTTGTTTAACTGTTCCTGTAAAGTCAGAAGTTCTTCCTTGCTTAAATCTTTGTACGCTTTCATACGAGATCTCCTTTGCATAAACCAATTCGTATTGTTGGATAATTGTATACAATCCAATTGCCACGTTATATTTTACTATAGGGTATAAAATCCGGCAAGTATTTTTTTGAGAACATTTATTTAGCATTTATTTAAAAAGGATCCACCAAATCCTTTTTAAATATGTATGGCAACTAAAAAAGGGCCTGGCATAATATGCCAAAACCCTTTTCATTACTTATTTTGCATAATCAATTACTCGGCTCTCGCGAATTACATTGACCTTGATCTGACCGGGATATTCCATTTCAGCTTCAATCTTCTTGGAAATATCTCTTGCCAGCAATACCATATCAGAATCACTGATCTGGTCTGGAACTACCATTACACGAACCTCTCTACCAGCCTGAATAGCAAAAGACTTATCTACACCTTTAAAATTGTTTGTTATATCTTCTAACTGTTTGAGTCTGCTTGTATATGTCTCAAGCGTCTCTCTTCTTGCGCCCGGTCTTGCAGCGGATATTGTATCTGCAGCCTGTACAATACATGCAATTAATGACTGGGGCTCTACATCGCCATGATGTGCCTCAACGGCATTGACCACGATCGCAGATTCCTTATACTTTCTGCAAAGCTCTACGCCAAGCTGAATATGGGAACCTTCCATTTCATGATCCACAGCCTTACCAATATCATGCAGCAGACCTGCACGCTTGGCAACCCTGACATCAAGTCCCATTTCTGCAGCAAGCAGTCCTGACAACTGTGCTACTTCAATAGAATGCTTTAATGCGTTCTGACCATAGCTTGTTCTGAACTTCATCTTACCAAGGAGTTTGACAAGTTCAGGGTGAATACCATGCACACCTACTTCAAGGGTTGCTGCCTCACCTTCCTCTTTGATCATCACTTCTACTTCTTTTTGCGCCTTTTCAACCATCTCTTCAATTCTTGCCGGATGGATTCTTCCATCCACGATGAGTTTTTCAAGGGCAATTCTTGCTACCTCACGACGAATCGGATCAAAGCCGGATAAGATAACGGCTTCCGGCGTATCATCAATGATCAGATCCACACCTGTCAGTGTTTCGAGGGTTCTGATATTTCTTCCCTCTCTTCCTATGATACGTCCCTTCATTTCGTCATTCGGAAGCTGGACAACAGAAATTGTAGTTTCTGATACGTGATCTGCTGCACATTTCTGAATCGCGTTAACTACATATTCCTTTGCTTTCTTGTCTGCTTCTTCTTTAGCACGGCTCTCCATTTCCTTGATCATGACAGCCGTTTCATGTTTCACTTCATCTTCAACAATTTTAAGTAAATACTCTTTTGCCTGTTCGGAGGTTAAACCTGAGATTCGTTCCAGTTCCTGTATTCTCTGCTCGTTCAGCTTTAAAATTTCTTCCCGCTGCTTTGCAAGTTCTTCCTCTCTTGCAGCCAGCCCGGCCTCTTTCTTTTCGATCGCATCTGATTTCTTATCGATGGCTTCTTCCTTCTGCTGCACTCTGCGCTCATAACGCTGTGCCTCGGCACGGCGTTCCTTGATCTCCTTGTCCAGTTCGTTCTTGGTACGAATGGACTCTTCCTTGACCTCAAGAAGGGATTCACGCTTTTTGGTCTCAGCAGTTTTCAGAGCTTCATCAATAATCTCCCTTGCCTTATCTTCTGCACTTCCGATCTTGGCTTCTGATACTTTCTTATGGTATGCAGATGCCAGAAACCAGGTGACAGTAGCGGCAATAATCAGAGTAACGACTACTGCTATCAAAACTTGCACCATTTACAGGAGCACCTCCTTATTAAATTTTCATTGTACGCTTATCTATATAGAATGTATGTAGAAACATTCTAGCAACAAATTTACAACACTTAAATTTTAAACTTAAATCGATGTGCTGTCAAGTAAAAGTGCACATCGAATCGTATCAATCTGAAATCCTTTTCTGTACAAAAGTGCTGAAAACTTCTGTTTTTCTTCAAATGTCGCCTCATTCGGGCTAAAATTTTTCTTACGCATCAAAGCCAGGATCTGTTCTTTTTCAAGTTCTGTTCTGTCTTCTCCTGCCTTCTCTTCATAAACCTCCCCGGCAAGTTCAGCTGAAATCCCCTTTTGTACAAGATCCCGCAGGATCCTGCTCCTGCTTCTGCTTTCTTTATGATATTCAATATAATCTTCTGCATATTGTCTGTCATCTATATAATGATAGGATCTGACATAATCAAGTGCCTGCTCTATGATCTCCTCCGGATAATCACCCGCCTTCAGTTTGTCATAAAGCTGTTTTTCGGTATAGCTACGGCTCTTAAGCAGGTTCATAGCCCGCAACTTCGCCCTTCTCGGCAGAAGGTTTTCCATAATATCCCTGTAGGATTCTTCCGTTATCTCCTGTCCCTCTTTCAGCCCGTAAGAACGCAATTCGCCTTTGTATAATACAAAGGCGAATGTTTCATCAACACTGACCAAAACCCGGGATTTCGTGACCTCCCTGATTGCAGTAACAGTCATCATCTATTCCTCTTCCTTAGCCTGTGCAGCCGGTGTTTCTCCAATATGGAAATGCTCACGTACCTTCTCAGCTACTTCCTCACAGACATCCGGATGCTCTTTCAGATAGGTCTTGGCATTCTCTCTTCCCTGACCGATCTTATTCCCCTCATAGGCATACCATGCACCACTCTTGTTAATAATCCCCACATTGGATGCCAGATCCAGCACATCTCCTTCATAGGAGATACCTTCTCCAAACATGATATCGAATTCTGCTTCCTTAAACGGAGGTGCGATCTTATTCTTCACTACCTTGACTCTTGTTCTGTTTCCGATCACTTCACCGCCCTGCTTCAGGGATTCGATCCTCCTGACATCCATTCTGACTGAAGAATAGAACTTCAGTGCACGGCCACCGGTAGTCGTTTCCGGGTTACCGAACATCACACCGACCTTCTCACGAAGCTGGTTGATAAATACGACCGTACAGTTGGACTTGCTGATCACTGCTGTCAGCTTACGCAGTGCCTGGCTCATCAGTCTGGCCTGCAGACCAACATGGGAATCTCCCATATCACCATCGATCTCAGCCTTCGGTACCAGTGCTGCTACAGAGTCAACTACCACAATATCAAGAGCACCGGAACGTACCATGGTCTCTGTGATCTCCAGTGCCTGTTCTCCATTGTCAGGCTGTGAAATATACAGATTATCCACATCCACACCGATATTCTTTGCATATACAGGATCCAGCGCATGCTCTGCATCAATAAATCCGGCAATACCGCCTGTCTTCTGCACCTCTGCGATCATATGCAGGGTAACTGTCGTCTTACCACTGGATTCCGGTCCATAGATCTCAATGACTCTTCCCTTGGGAATGCCACCAAGGCCAAGGGCAATATCAAGGCTCAAAGATCCTGTAGGGATCGTTTCTATATTCATCTGCGCTGCCGGATCCCCCAGCTTCATAACAGCTCCCTTACCGAACTGTTTCTCGATCTGTCCAAGGGCAGCGTCCAATGCTTTCAGCTTTTCGTTCTTTTCCATAAAATAAGTTCTCCTTCCAGAAGGAACATCTGTTCTCATTTAAGAATATACCAAACATTTGTTCCTGTCAATCCTAATTTTGTTTTCTTTTCTTATATTCTTATTCTATCATATTACGAGTCCCAAAAAACTCCCTCAATGGCATCTCTCCCCTCTTTTCTGATCGCTTTGGATGTTTGGCAGAAGATGCCGGATATGCAAAGCAGATATTTGATGGCGGATCCCTGTGATCCCGGATCCGATTACTGTTTTATATTACCATAGCCCCCCTCTTTTCGCAAGAAAAGCCTGTATAAAATACTGTCTTTTTCAAAAAATAATGTGCTTCCTGACAGATCAGGAAGCACACTGCTGTTTAATCAGAACTGCTTTGTAAACTTCTTATAATCTTTATAGGTAACGGTAGCCCAGCCACCGTCATAATTGATCCCTACCTCCATTCCAAGAGGCGTATAAAAGATGATCAGTGAGCTTTCATCTGTCAGATATTCCCTGATCTGCTGATCTGAATAATAGTTAAGTCCATTGATCTCCCCGTTCTGCTCTTCACAGCGGTTCCTGAAATCAATGGCAAAGTCATCATCAATGTCCAGGATACCCGTATTGCCTACAGGAAGCCCTGTCTGCAGATCAAAGTTCATGGAAACAACCACAGCTCCTATCATGGAATCATTCAGCGTTCCATGTTCCTGCCAGGCAACACTCAGAATATTTTCGTCCATATAGGTGACAAAACATTCTCCCTGATATTCAAAGGAGTCTCCTTCTTCCAGACGATCTGTAATACCGCTGATATAATCATCAAGCTCTGTGACCTCTTCATAAAGCTTCTGATTAATGCCATCCACATTCGGAATATCGCCTGTTACTACCGGATAGGTAATGGTAAGACTGGCATTGCTTCCCTCCGGGCAGTCATAATCATCTCTGTCATATTCTTCCAGTTCCACACTATAAGAAAGATCATCCCTGATATACTGTGCGAAGTCATAATATTCTTCATCACTACCATTCAGGAAGTCTTCTATGTCATATTCCTCTGTATCTTCAGGACCATCTGTGTTTCCAGCGCTTCTGGCTGCTGTTTTCCCGTCTATATTGTCGATCACCGTCACAAGCTGATAGATACTTGCCACAAAGGCGATCCACAGGATCACTATACCAAGAACCGAGAGCATAATGACCCCAACGATTTTTCCTGTTGTCCATTCCTTTTTCATATTGATCCCTCCTGTACCTGAGAATCTGTTTCTTCAGAAAGAACATAAAGCAGCAGCTCCAGTGCTGCCGTCACTGCCTGATGCCGGATACTTTCCCTGTCACCATGGAAGTTTTCCTTTCTGACAGTTACCCTGCCCTTCAGGCAGCATCCAAGATATACAAGACCTACCGGTTTTTCCTTCGTTCCTCCTGAAGGACCTGCGATACCGGTAGAAACAAGAGAGACATCCGCTCCTGCACTTTTGGAAGCTCCCACAGCCATTTCATAAGCAGTCTGTTCACTGACTGCCCCATAATTCTCCAGTGTTTCCCTTCTGACCCCGAGAAGCTTTTCCTTGGCTTCATTGGCATAGGTAATATAGCCTTCCTTATAGATCTCAGAAACACCGGATACATTGATCAGTGTTGCTGCGATCAGGCCGCCGGTACAGGACTCTGCCGTTGTTACCGTATACCCTTTTGTCAGAAGTTTTTCTACTGCCTTCTCTTCCAGTGTCATTATTTCTGTTCCTTCAGTACATCTTTATTCTTAATCAGATAATCGATCAGTGATACGATTGTAAGGATCACTGCGATCCAGGTAATGATCGTTGTCAGAAGCTGCAGTGCCGGGATATTGGCGATCATCAGACAGACTGCGATCATCTGGAAGGTCGTCTTGAACTTGCCCCAGTAGCTTGCAGCGATCACAACGCCATTATCTGCTGCGATCAGACGGAATCCGCTGATCGTAAATTCCCTTGCAATAATGATGACTACCATATAGGAAGGGATCCTGCCAAGCTCGATCAGGCAGATCAGTGCAGAACACACAAGCAGTTTATCTGCCAGCGGATCCATAAACTTCCCAAAGTTGGTGACCAGATTATATTTTCTGGCGATCTTTCCATCCAGAAGGTCTGTCAGGCTGGCCACAATAAAGATACCAAGGGCGATCCAGTTGCCTGCCGGAATCCCCGGTACTAAAAGGAATACCAGGAAAAAGGGAATCAGAATCACTCTGAATAATGTCAGTTTATTAGGTAAATTCATAGCTTTCTCTCCTTTATTCTTCTATTATCTCACCGATCAGATCATATTCATTGGCCCCTGTCACACGTACCTTCACAAAATCACCGCTCATCAGTGACCAGTCCGTATTCACAAACAGATAGCCGTCTACAGAAGGGGCATCCTTATAGGTTCTTGCCACATAGACATCATCCTCTGCAAGCTTTCCTTCGATCATGACTGTCAGCTCCCTGCCCTTCATGTTCTCTGCCGCTTCAAAGGCGATGTCCTGCTGGAGCTCCATCATTTCCTGCTGTCTTCTGACCTTGACCTCTTCCTCAACCTGGCCATCCATGTCAGCCGCCGGTGTTCCTTCCTCCGGCGAATAGGTAAAGGCTCCCAGACGGTCGAACTCCATACGGTTGATAAATTCCATGGTTTCTGTAAAATCTTCCTCTGTCTCTGTTGGGAATCCGGTAATGAAAGTCGTCCTGATACAGATATCCGGGATCTCTTCCCGCAGATGGTTTACCAGTGCTTCAATCTGCGCCGTATCTGTCCTTCTGCCCATCAGCTTCAGGATCCTGTCACTGCCGCTCTGGATCGGAATATCCAGATAATGACAGATCTTCGGCTGCCTCTTCATCACATCGATCAGCTCCTGGGTGATCTCCTCCGGATAACAGTACATGATCCGGATCCAGGTAAGTCCTTCTATCTCACACAGCTTGTCAAGAAGCTCCGGCAGTTTCTTCTCTCCGTACAGATCCATTCCGTACAGGGTTGTTTCCTGTGCCACCAGGATCAGTTCCCTGATGCCTTTGTCAGCAAGCTGTCTTGCTTCGTCCAGAAGCAGTTCCATTGGAACACTCCGGTATTCGCCTCTGACCTTGGGAATAATGCAATAAGTGCAGTGCTTGTTGCAGCCCTCTGCGATCTTCAGATAGGAAAAATATCCTCCCGTTGTAAGTACTCTCTCCCTGCCTCCAAGAGGCGCCTTATCGAGGGACTCCAGATGATTTTCTCCCTTACCGGCCAGTACCTCGTCCAGTGTCTCTACCACCTTCTCCAGTGCTGTTGTGCCGATAATGGCATCTACCTCTTCAATCTCTTCCTGGATCTCTGCCTGATAGCGCTGTGCCAGACACCCCGCTACGATCAGTGCCTTCAGCTGCCCTGTTTTTTTCAGTTCGGCAAGCTCCAGGATCGTCTGGATGCTCTCTTCCTTGGCGTCATTGATAAAGCAGCAGGTATTGACTACCGCCGCATCTGCCTGTGTCTGATCATCAGTAAAGGTGTATCCCCTTTCCTTCAGCATGCCAAGCATCACTTCCGAATCCACCAGATTCTTATCACAGCCAAGGGATACAAATAAAATATTCATGCCTTTATCCTTCCCTGCTCTCTAATAGTGAAACAGCGGCCCTTTTGCCGGCCGCCATTGATTCTTTAGTCTTCATCTGCAAGAATCTTGATCTTGCCCTGATTCAGTTCCTCTACCGCAATGGATAAAGGCTTGCTGTCCTTTGCATTCACAAGCGGCTCATCTCCTCCGATAATCTGTCTGGCACGCTTGGATGTCGCCATAACGATGGAATAGCGGCTGTTAACTACGGGAGCCTCTCCGGGCTCAACCTCACTGTTTACTACCTTCATTAAATCTGAATAAGACGGATGTAACATAATTTTCTCCTTCCCTGAAAGCTTATTCTGCGAAAGCTTCCAGCTCCTTTCTTACTTTATTGATAAATTCCTGATTTCGTGCCGGTGTTTCATGTGCCGCCATGATCAGGCTGTGCATTTCCTTCACACACTCTTCCAGGTTATCATTGATCACGATATAATCGTAATTTTCAATGCCCTCTGCCTCTTCCGTGGCTCTCTTAAGTCTCTTCTCAATAACATCCTCTGTTTCTGTACCGCGTCCCACAAGACGACGCTTCAGTTCCTCTGCACTCGGCGGCATCACAAACAGCAGCAGGGCTGTGGGAAACTTCTGTTTGATCTTGAGTGCTCCCTGGATCTCGATCTCCAGGATCACATCCTTTCCTTCCTCCAGCTTCTTCTCCACATACTCCCTCGGGGTTCCGTAGTAGTTGCCACAGTAGCAGGCATATTCCACAAGTCCCTCTTCTTCTATTTTCTTTTCAAATTCTTCCTTCGTGGAAAAGAAATACTCTCTTCCATCTACTTCACCTGTCCTTGGCTGTCTCGTTGTCATGGAAACAGATAAGGCATAATTGTCATAGTCACTGACAAGACGTTTCATCAGTGTTCCCTTGCCTGCCCCGGAAAATCCGGAAACAACGATCAGAATTCCTTTATGCTGTTTCGTTTTCATCTTTACTCTCCATCTGTGCCCTCTGGGCAATGGTCTCCGGAAGCAGTGCCGAAAGCACAAGCTGACTGTTTTCCATCACCAGGACTGCCTTTGTTCTTCTTCCCTGCGTCGCATCGATGGCATTGCCTTCTTCCCTGGCCTTCTGTACCATACGCTTGACAGGTGCTGAATCAGGACTGACTATCGCAATGATCTTTCCGGCATTTACAATATTCCCAAAGCCGATATGGATTAATTTATTCACACCAAAACCTTCTATTCAATATTCTGGATCTGCTCTCTTACCTTCTCGATCTCTGTTTTCAGTTCGATCGCACGGTTTGAGATCTCAAGATCATTTGACTTTGACAGGATCGTATTCGCCTCACGGTTCATTTCCTGTGCGATGAAATCCAGCTTCCTTCCAATGCTTCCACCGGCAAGCAGTGCATCCCTTGTAGCGGTGATATGGCTGCGCAGGCGTACCAGTTCTTCATCCACACATACCTTGTCGGCAAAGATCGTCACTTCCATAAGAAGTCTGCTCTCATCCACCTGCTTATCATCAAGGAGCTCCTCTACCTTCTTCGTAAGCTTCTCCCTGTACTCTGCAATGATCTTCGGGGAACGCTCTGTGATGAAATCCACATGTGCAAGCATTCCTTCAAGCTTACTGATCAGATCATTCCGGAGGTTCTCACCTTCCCTGATCCTGGTCTCCACAAAGTTCTCTGCAGCACCCTTCAGTGCCTTATCCAGAAGCTGCCAGAGCTGTTCTTCATCCACAGTCTGTTCTTCCATGGTCAGGATCTCAGGAAATCTTGCCAGCGTGGATACCCGGATATCATTATCCAGAGAAAAATCCTCTGCCATCTTTTCAAAATACTGCATATATTCCGCAGCCAGTTCCTTATTGTACTTCACACAGACATTGGACTCTGTGAAATCCTCATAGGTAATGAAAAGATCCACCTTGCCCCTCTGCATGTAATTCTTCAGTTCTGTCCGGATCGCTGCTTCAAAGAAGTTCAGCTTCTTAGGCATTTTGATGGTAACATCCAGATATCTGTGATTGACTGATTTCATTTCTACCGTGATCTTACGGTCAGCTTCTGCAATCTCACATCTGCCGAAGCCTGTCATGCTCTTAATCATGCTTTTCTCCTTTGTACCTTACCCGAAAATAATTTCTGCGTATTCCATAGTATTATAGGATATAGACAGGAAAACGTCAAGTGCGCTATACTAAGGAAAGGCAGCCGGAAGCTGCCGGAAAGAAAGTGAGATTACAGTATGGCATTTGATGGAATTACGGTGGCAGCCGTAGTAAAAGAATTAAAAGACAGTCTCCTTACCGGAAGGATCTACAAGATTGCCCAGCCGGAAAAGGATGAACTGCTCCTTACCATAAAAACTGCTGATGGAGGCCAGAAACGGCTTTTTCTTTCTGCCGAAGCCTCCCTTCCTCTTGTTTACCTGACAGGCAGTAATAAACAGGCTCCCATGACAGCCCCGGGCTTTTGTATGCTCCTTCGCAAGCATCTGCAGAATGGCCGGATCACAGATATTACCCAGCCGGGTCTTGAGCGCATCATCCAGATCCACATTGAGCATCTGGATGAAATGGGCGATCTTTGCAAAAAGACACTTGTCATTGAGATCATGGGCAAGCACAGCAATATTATTTTCCTGAATGATGAAAATAAGATCATCGACAGCATCAAGCATATCTCCGGCATGGTCAGCTCTGTCCGCGAGGTTCTTCCCGGCAGGGATTATTTTATCCCGGGTGCTGACCAGAAGCAGGATCCGCTTCTTGCAGATGAAGCTTCCTTTAAAGCACTGGTCACCGGAAAGGCGCAGCCCATTTATAAGGCGCTTTATACTTCCTATACCGGTCTTTCTCCGGTGATCTCACAGGAGATCTGCCACGCTGCCCATCTGGATGCTGACTGCTCTGCGGCTGTTTTTACAGAAAGTCCTGACGGGGAAGAAGCGCTTTTAAGACTGTACCACTCTTTTTCTGCCGTTATGGACTGTGTGAAAAAGAAAACCTTCTCCCCTGTCATCATCTATGAAAACGGAAAGCCTGTGGAATTTTCTGCAATTCCCCTTTCTTCCTGGGCAGAAGAAAACTGCAGACATTTCTCTTCCATTTCAGAAGTACTGGAGCTGTACTATGCCCAGAAAAACCAGATCTCCCGGATTCGTCAGAAATCCTCTGACCTCCGCCGGATCGTCCAGACTGCCCTGGAGCGCAATGTCAAGAAATATGATCTTCAGGTCAGACAGCTTAAAGATACGGAGAAACGTGAAAAATACAGGATCTATGGTGAACTTTTAAATACCTATGGCTATGGTGTTGAGCCTGGCGCTTCCTCCATGGAAGCACTGAATTATTACACCGGAGAAATGATCACGATCCCCCTGGATCCCCAGCTTTCCACCTCTGAAAATGCCAAGAAATATTTTGAGAAATATAATAAACTGAAGCGTACCTTCGAAGCGCTTACTGCCCTGACAAAAGAAGTCCAGGATGAGATCACCCATCTTCAGTCTGTACAGACTTCCCTTTCGATTGCTCTGCAGGAAGAGGATCTTGTACAGATCAAGGAAGAACTGATCGAAAGCGGGTATATCCGCCGGAAGGGAAAACAGAAAAAAATCTCCTTCAAAAGTGTACCCTTTCACTATATCAGCTGCGACGGGGATGATATTTACGTAGGGAAAAACAATTACCAGAACGATGAGATCACCTTTTCCCTTGCAACCGGCAACGACTGGTGGTTCCATGCAAAAGGGATACCCGGCTCCCATGTAGTCCTGAAATGTGGTAACAGGACACCCTCTGATGCTGCCTTTGAAGAAGCTGCCAGACTGGCAGCCTACTATTCCAGCGGCCGGGATCAGCAGAAACTGGAGGTGGACTATCTGCAGAAGAAAAACGTAAAAAAGCCCGGCGGCAGCAAGCCCGGCTTTGTTGTATACTATACCAACTACTCCATGATGATCGATACGGATATTTCCGGTATCCATAAGGCAGAATGATACACGAAAAGGGCAGACCCAAATGTCTGCCCTTTATTTTTCTCCTCTTCCCTGTCTCTCTCAGGTTCTCAGCAGCCTCGTTTTTCTGGCGATCTTCACAAGCAGATAACCTTTGGGAAGCATTTTCATCTCGTCCTCTGTCACAGCCCCAAATAACAGGATCATAACAAAATAAACTGCTGCTGCCAGCACAACTGCAACAAACAGGGAAACCAGGTTGCTGTGCACCAGCAGGTACATACCCTGATATACCAAAAAGGCTACTACTCCCATCACGGCAGAGGCAAGGATTGGTCTTACAAACGTCCTTCCTATCTCCTGCTTGTAATTCAGATGCTTTTTCAGTGCCGCTCCATTCAGAACACACATCAGGAAGGCATACAGGATGATCGTTACTGCATAGTAATATGGGCCGTAATTCTCATCAAGGAAAATGATCATGGCAACCAGTCCTGCTGTCTGCAGTACCAGCGCAATGGCTGCATTGACCACGGGACTGTTCAGTCTTCCGATAGACTGCAGTACCGCATTGGACAGGGTGGAGATCGCATAAAAGATCACACTGACAGATAACACCATGAGCAATGAGGAGGACAGATCGATCGAGGATTTCTGCGGGTACAGAACCAGCATCACCGGCTTTGCCAGTACCCCCATGCCCACTGCTGCAGGGATCGAGATCAGCATGGTTGCCTTGACTGCACGGGCAACCTGGTTTCTTGTCTCTTTCAGATTCTTTTTTGCATATTCTCCGGAAATACCGGGGATCAGTGCAGATGCCATGGCTGATGACAATGCTATGGGGATATTGGAAACCTTTACCGCCTTACCAACGATTCCCGTATGAGCCGCCACACCGGCATCTGTCAGTCCATGCAGATCCATCATCAGTTTCTGATATATGGTCTGGTTAATAAAGGTATTTGCATTATAAATAAAGGTACTCATGATAAAAGGTGTCACCACCATAATGATCATTCTGAATATCTCTGCATAAGACTCTTCTTCATGTCCGGTGTCGTGAAGCATTCTTCTTTTCAGAAACGGCCTGTTCACAAAGTAAAGCCATACCATGAACAGAAGGGCTGCCAGAACACCGATCCCTGTACCGATCGCACCGCCCGCAGCTCCATAGGCAAGACCATTTTCGCTTTCTGCACCGCCTGCTGCCTGCAGAAGAAGATATGCCATCAGGATACTGAAAACCGCATTCAGGATCTGTTCCACGATCTGCGATACAGAGGTCTGCACCATACTTTTATGTGCCTGGAAATATCCTCGAAGTACACCGAGGATACCGCTTAAGAATATGGTAGGTGCCAGTACACGTAGTGCCGGAATCGCTGCATCAATCTGCACAAGCAGACCTGCTCCGAAAAATACAAATAAGCTGGCAACACTACCGACTACCAGCACATAAATAAATGCACACTGAAAAATGCGGTGTGCATTCCGATATTCTTTTACTGCAAGCTTCTGGGCAATTACCTTTGATATTGCTGAAGGAATACTGTAGGATGAGATCAGAAGGACAATGGTATACGCATAATAAGCCGTATTATAATACCCGATTCCCTCATCTCCAAGGATCGCCGTCATCGGGCTGTTGTACAAAAGCCCGATGATACGAACGATAATTCCTGCAGCAGCAAGGATACCTGCCTGCATGATCAGTCCCTGACTCTGTTTCTTATTTGGCATAACCTGTTCTCCAAGTCTTATGCGGTATTATCTGTTTTACAGGTTTTCTGCTTTATCCGATCAGCCAGTCATACATCTCCTGATATTTCTTTGCAGATACATTCCAGGAGAAATCTGCTGCCATGGCACGATCTACGATCTTATTCCACTCACGTTTCTTCTCATAGTAGATCTTCTCTGCATAGTAGATCGTTCCCAGCATCTCATGCGCATTGTAATTGGTGAAAGAAAAACCGGTTCCTGAACTTTCATATTCATTGTATGGTTCTACCGTATCCTTAAGTCCTCCCGTCTCTCTTACGATTGGGACAGTTCCATAGCGCAGGCTCATAAGCTGGCTGAGACCGCATGGCTCAAACAAAGACGGCATCAGGAACGCATCACTGGCTGCATAGATCTTGTGTGAAAGAGCATCTGAATAATAAATATTGGCAGATACCTTATTGTTGTATTTCCAGTCGAAGTGACGGAACATATTCTCATACCGCTCTTCTCCTGTTCCAAGTACTACGATCTGCACATTACTCTGGCAGAGTTCATCCATCACATAGGAGATCAGATCAAAGCCCTTCTGGTCAGTCAGTCTTGAAACAATACCAATCATGAACTTCTTATCATCCTGTTCAAGACCAAGCTCTGCCTGCAGGGCACGTTTGTTCTTGATCTTCTCCTTGCGGAAATTCATGGCATTGTAATTAAACTCTATGTTTTTATCTGTTTCCGGATTGAAGACATCGGTATCGATACCATTCACGATACCACGCAGATCTCTGCTTCTTGCTCTCAAAAGCCCGTCCAGTCCCTCACCGTAAAAGGCTGTCTTGATCTCTTCCGCATATGTGGCACTTACTGTTGTGATCGCATCGGCAAATACGATACCTCCCTTTAACAGATTGGCATCCTTGTAGGCCTCGAGTTTATCAGAGGTAAAGTAATAATCCGGCAGTCCGGTAATATCCTGTACCTCCTTGATGCCCCATTTTCCCTGGAATTTCAGGTTATGTATGGTCATAACTGATTTGATTCCTCTGTAGAAATCGCTTCCCTGGAAACGTTCCTTCAGATATACGGGGATCAGTCCGGTCTGCCAGTCATGACAGTGGATCACATCCGGCCGGAAATCGATCACCGGCAGAATAGAAAGTGCTGCCTTGGAAAAGAAAGCAAATTTCTCTATCTCAAATAATGCATTATCACTGTATGGCTTAAAGCCGTTAAAGAACATCTCATTGTCAATAAAATAATATTTGACGCCATCAGCCTCTGCGTACAATACACCCACATATTCATTCTTCCAGTGGAAATCCATATAGAAATGAGTAACATAGCTGAGCTTATCCTTCATCTCCTGCTTCATACAGGTATATTTGGGAAGGATCACCCTGACATCAAAATATTCCTTATCAATACACTTGGGGAGAGAGCCTACTACATCTGCCAGTCCCCCTGTTTTAATAAATGGTACACCCTCTGATGCGACAAAAAGTATTTTTTTCATCACAAGCCCTCCAACATTATTCTTAAAATTCAGTATACCGCATTCTACGCTTGAATAAAAGAGATAATTTGGAAAAAGCTTTTGAAATTAGTCCTTATAAAGCAGACGTATGGTATCAGCGATCAGGGCAATAAACTCTGAGTTTGTGGGCTTTCCCTTACCATTGTTGATCGTATAGCCAAACAGAGAATCCAGTGTTTCCATTTTTCCACGGTTCCATGCCACCTCTATGGCATGTCTGATCGCCCTCTCCACTCTGCTTGCAGTAGTCTGATATTTGGCAGCGATCGTCGGGTACAGTACTTTGGTAATGGAGCCCACCATGTCTGCATCTTCCACTGACATGATGATTGCCTCTCTTAAATACTGATATCCTTTTATATGTGCTGGTACACCGATCTCATGGATCATGTCCGTGACATCCTTCTCCAGATTTCTCTGACGGATCATTCCTGGCTCCTTTTCCTGTGGCTTCTCCTCTGTTATGACATTTTTTCCGTCTCTTGGCACTGTGATCATGATCTGGAATTCCCTGTTTGCATTGATCAGATCACCCAGGATACGATATACCTTATCGGTATCCCTCACGGAAGCAAAATTTAGCTGTTCCATCCTAATTCCTCCATATTATAACAAATCCTTTTACAAATCCATTATAAGGAACAGAAAACCTCACTTCAACTGTCATTTATCGCACGGATTCTCAGCAAAGGCTCATGGATATCGTTATTTTTCCACTTTTTCCCCCGATCTCTGCCATACTTCCGCAGATTAAGGGGATTGCCGGCGGCAAATGACCAAAATCGGCATCCAGTATCACGGGAACCCTGTATTCCTCAAGGACCGGCAGGATCGCCCCTGCTTCATCCAGATTCATCATGGGTTCCCCGTTCAGGGATCTGCCAAAAACAAAGCCTGCCGTATGGGCAAACCATCCTGTATGCTTCAGCTGGAACAGCGCCCTTCTTATGGAAAACACATTCAGGTCACAGGCTTCCAGAAACCACAGGATCCCGTCCCCTCTGTAGGCTTCACAAAATTCCCTGGTCCTGTCAAATTCTGTTCCGGAAAGGTTTGTAAGACAGTCAAGGCAGCCGCCAAGAAGTCTTCCCTGCAGCTTTACCTCACTGCTCTCCTTAAGCTTTCCTTCATCATCCGGCACAAAAAACCGTACTTTTACCGGTTCCGTACAATGATAGGGTGCCAGCGGATTTTCTTCTGATTTCAGACTTTCCTTTTCGTACAGCTCATAACTTTCGAAGGAAAGCTTTTCCCCCCTAAGCAGGGCAAAGGTATCTTTGATGGACGCATGTGGTGGTTCCATGCCAAAGGAAGCGGCGCAGGGACCGTAAATGGCTGCCGTGTCACAGAGCGTTGCCAGAAGATAGGTCATATTGGTATTGTCCGAATATCCAAGATACCACTTGGGATCTGCCTTTCTGATCCTTTCAAAATCCACATGGGGAAGCACCTCACACATCAGTTCCCCGCCGCCGCAGGAGATCAGGACATCATTTTCCTTTCTGCAGTACCATTCTGTCAGTTCTTCTGCACATTTTTCAGGTGTATTGCTGATACCGACACCGCCATCTTCATAACAGTTTGGTCCAAGGTCAATTCCATACCCCTCTTTTTTCCACTTGTAAAGTGCATGATCAAATGCTGTCCTGTAAGGCTCTGTGCTGCAGCCAAAAGATGGTGCCACAAAGCCGATCGTTCCCTTTTCTCTTAAGAATTCCGGATATCTCATATTGGGTTTCTCCTTTTTTATACTCTTTCTGAATTTGACACTAAATATGTCCTTTTGTCTACCCCTGTTTCTTTTAAATCTGTTATAATCATATCAGATTCTGACGAAATTTTATATGGAACAGGAGGTTCTTTATGCTGCAATCAGTAAAAAACAATACCGTTTCCATTCTTCCCGGTCTGTTCCGGGAGCGTATGGACGTAAACCGCTCTTATTTAATGGAACTTGATTCCACCTGCCTTCTCCAGAACTTTTATCTGGAGGCAGGCTTTATCCTTCCAGGGCTTTAGGTAGTCGAGCATCCTGAAAGTGCCAATCTCCACTGGGGCTGGGAAGCACCAAACTGTCAGCTCAGAGGCCATTTCCTCGGGCATTTTCTCTCTGCTGCCGCTCATTATGTTGCCTTTGACGGTGATATCCTTTTAAAGGCAAAGCTGGATCACATCGTAGCTGAGCTGGCGAAATGCCAGGAAGAAAACGGTGGTGAATGGGTGGGCTCCATCCCTGAGAAATATTTCGAGAGACTTGCCAGAAATCAGTACATCTGGTCTCCCCAGTACACCATGCACAAGACCATCCTTGGTCTGATGCACGCCTACAGCTATGCCGGCAACAAACAGGCTCTTGATATCATCGACAGGCTGGCTGACTGGTATATCCGCTGGGCCGATGCCATGCAGTCAAGAAATCCCCATGCTGTCTACTCCGGAGAGGAAGGCGGTATGCTGGAGGTATGGGCTACTCTTTATGAACTGACAAAGAACGAAAAATATATGACTCTGGTAAAGCATTATTATGCCCCCAGCCTGTTCCGGAAGCTTGAGGAAGGCAAAGATGCCCTTACTAACTGCCATTCCAATGCCAGCGTTCCTCTTTCCCACGGTGCTGCCAAGCTCTATGAGATCACAGGCGATGAAAGATGGCTGAATCTTGTGAAGCTGTTCTTCGACTGTGCTGTCACAAAGAGAGGTATGTTTGCAACCGGAGGCGGCAATGCCGGTGAGTTCTGGGTACCGCCCTTCATGCAGGGACAGTTCCTTTCTGACAGGGATCAGGAATTCTGTACGATTTATAATATGGTCCGTACTGCCAGCTACCTCTTCCGTTTCACCGGAGAGTCCAAATATGGTGATTATATTGAAAGATGTCTGTACAACGGTTTCCTTGCACAGCAGAATGCCGTAACCGGTATGCCTACCTATTTCCTGCCCCTGCGTGCAGGCGGTCATAAGAAATGGGGTACCAAGCGCCACGACTTCTGGTGCTGTCACGGTACCATGGTGCAGGCACAGTGTCTCTATCCGGAACTGATCTACTATGAAGATGCCGCTGCTGATACTCTCTATATCGATCAGTACATCCCTTCCGAGTACCACTTTACCCTCGGAAAGGCAGCCGGTACCATCAGGCAGACTACAGCCATGAAGGCTTACAATGCACAGGCTCTCTTCGATGAAAAGGATGACGGACAGATGTCCAGATGGCTCCTGAAATTTGAGATCAATGCTTCTCATACAGAGGGCATGACCCTGGCTCTGCGTGTTCCTTCCTGGTGCCACGGCATCCTCCGTGTCCAGGTCAATGAAGAAGATGTTGCTTCCCCTGTGATCAAAGATGGCTTCCTGTATTTCACAGAAGGTCTGGATCAGGCAGTGATCACCATCTTCTTCAAGAATCTGCTGCACACAGAAGCGCTTCCTGACATTCCTGAGCTTACCGCTATCATGGACGGCCCTATCGTTCTTGCCGGCATGACAGATAAAGACACCGGCATCCGTGGTGATATGGCGCATCCCGAAAGCTTCCTTGCCCAGCGGAATGAACACACCTATGAAACCTATCCCTGGCAGCAGAATCACTACAGCACCAGAAATCAGGATATCAATTTTGAGTTAAAGCCTCTCTATGAAGTTATGGATGAATCCTATACTGTTTACTTTACCGCAAAAGAGGATAAATCCTGTTAATTGATGTAATGCTGATAAAAGGTATTTTTATACTGGGAAGGGGTGATCCCTTCCAGCCTTTTAAAGGTTCGCATAAAGTATTTTTCATCCTGGAAGCCGCTTTCATAAGCGGCTTCTTTGATGCTGATATTTCCACAGGAAAGGAGCGCCTTTGCCCTGCTGATCCGTTCCCTGTTCAGATAGGACATAAGTCCCATTCCTGTCTCTTTCTTAAAACGCATGGAAAGATAATCGGGATTGTACTGGAAGGTCTCTGCTACCATCTCCCGGTTAAGAGATCTGCTGCAATTATTGCGCACCCACTCCATGACCCGGTACATGGAAGGAGATATCCCGTCCTTTCTTCCCAAGGCCGCCTCCAGGAATTCCTGCGTCAGTTCTGTCAGAAGCAGTTCCAGCGCACTGTTTAAAATCCGTCCGGAATACAGATCTTCTCTTCTGGAATACTGAGTCACCTGCCGGAACAGAAGGCTTACCCGTTCTCTGTTACAGGCATTTCCATATTCTGGCAGAATACAGGCATCCTCTCCCGGCTTTTCCGGCAGATGATGTTCTCCCATCCGCTGCAGCCTTTCCCTGGTATCGAAATGGACCCAGAAATAGGATAGCCGCCCTCTGGATGGCTGATAACCATAATGCTCTTCCCCTCCGGGAAGCAGGATGAGCTGACCTTCTTTTACCTGTCTCCTGACACCGTTTCCCGCAATGTAAAGCGTCCCCTCCAGTACATAGATCAGCACATTGCTGCCCATCTTCCTGCGTACATGCAGGAAGCCGTCATTGCTGACCAGATTGCCACTTAAGGTACAGCTTGCAGGAAATGCCCTTTCGCAATAAAAGCAGTCCATTTTATTTGCCCTTTCTTACTTTTTTCTTGCTTTTTTTCTTTATTAGTATATGATAGTATTGCTTTTGGATTTTTTCAACGAATTTAGACTGATGTGAGGTATTATGAAAAAGTATGAAATGAACCTTTGTGAAGGTTCCCTGTTTAAAAAGATCGCCATATTCAGCATCCCCCTGATGTTTTCCAACATCCTCCAGGTACTTTTCAATATGTCTGATATTGCGGTTGTCGGTAAATTTGCCGGCTCTCTTGCGCTTGGTTCCGTTGGATCAACGAGTATCCTTGTTACCCTTTTTACCGGTCTTCTGATCGGCTTTGCCGGCGGGATCAATTCCCTGACCGCCCTTTATATCGGATCCCGCAGTAACAGGGATCTGAAAGAAACAGTACATACGGCTGCCATTTTAAGCTTTATCCTCGGTATGCTCCTTATGATCTTTGGTATCCTGTTTACACCCCAGGTACTGCGTCTGATCAACACCAAGGAAGAGCTGATAAGCGGCGCTGTCCTGTACCTTCGGATCTATCTGCTCGGCATGCCGGCTCTTGCCATGTACAACTTCGGCAATGCGGTTCTGAGTGCCGCAGGCGATACCAAACGTCCCTTATATTATCTGACCTTTGCCGGGATCCTCAATGTGATCCTGAACCTTTTTTTCGTGATCGTATGTAAGCTGGATGTAGCCGGTGTTGCGATCGCCAGTATCAGCTCCCAGTATGTTTCTGCCCTGCTGATCCTGCGTCTGCTCCTGAAAACGGACAGTACCTTTGGTCTCACCCTGTCCGCCCTTCATATGACAGGGGATAAAGTAAGGCGTATTCTGTCCATCAGTGTGCCTGCTGCCTTCCAGAATACGATCTTTGCGATCGCCAATCTTTTTGTCCAGACCGGTGTCAATTCCTTTGACCATATCATGGTAGAAGGAAACTCCGCTGCCCAGAATGCAGATCCCCTGCTCTACGATCTGATGGCCGCTATTTATACCGCCTGTGCCAGCTTCGTAGCCCAGAACTACGGTGCACAGAAAAAAGACAGGGTCCTGAAAAGCTATCTCATCTCCCTGTTCTATTCCTTTACGATCGGGCTTATACTCGGGTGCGCCCTTTATCTGTTCCGTTATCCTTTCCTGTCCCTGTTCACCAACGACAGTGAGGTGGTAGATGCAGGCATTATCCGGCTTTCAGTCATGGCACTTTCCTACTGCATTTCTGCCTTTATGGACTGTACCATTGCAGCTTCCCGCGGGCTTGGCAAAACCATTGTTCCTACTGTCATGGTCATCCTGGGATCCTGTGTATTCCGTATCATCTGGATCTATACCATATTTGCCTATTTCCATACGATCCAGTCCCTGTATCTGCTCTATGCTTTTTCCTGGAGCATCACTGCACTGGCACAGATCATTTATTTCGTGATCATCTACCGTAGAATCGGAAAGCGGCCTCTCTGATGAGAGACCGCTTTTTTCATCGGATCCCTTTTCACCGGATCCTCTTTCACTGTTCCTTCTGCTCATCCGGTGCTTCTGTTTTCTCTGTTTCTTCTGCCGGCGTTACTTCCTCTATCAGATAGATCCGTCCGTCATAATCCTGATAAAAGGCAGTATTTCCGTCAAAACCGGTTCCCTGATATCCACTGGCAAGAGGGATCCCTGCTCTGTTCAGGATACTTCCTGTTACGATATGATCTTCCTTTTCCCCGTCAATCTGTACCAGATGGGACAATGCCCCATGGAGAAGGGAATCTGGTTTCACAGGAATGGGTGACACGGTATTGATCAGATCCCCCATCCTGCGGATATCATATTTAAGGCTCCTGTTATAAACATGATAGACCCTGTCATCCGGAAGTCCCCTGGTCTTCAAAAATCTGTGGGAATAATTGGGAAGCACCTGATTCTGGAGCGTGATTCCTACAGCCCTTGTTCCATCCGGGCTCACAATATTCCATCTCGCAGCCTCTGTATCAAATCTTCCCTGTGCTGTCAGACCTTTCAGCCGGTAGAGCTGTCCAAACTGCAGAACCTCTCTCCATTCCTTATAAAGCTTTACTTCCTGCCGTATCTCAGCAAGCTCTCCCGCAGACAGATCACTTAAGTTGCATTCATATCCAAGAACCCCTGCGCACGCTATGGCAAACCGGCTCTCCAGAGGGGTTCTCCGAAGGGTCTGATGATTGGGACTGGCTGATACGTGAGCCCCCAATACGGACTGGGGATACCCATAGCTGTATCCATTCTGGATCCTGGCCCGCTGCAGCGCATCCGTACAGTCACTGGCCCAGATCTGCGGCATATAGCAAAGCATGCCAAGGTCAAACCGGTTACCACCGGAAGCACAGCCCTCAAAGAGGATCTCCGGGAAACGCTCTGTCAGTTCCCTGATCACCCGGTAAAGTCCAAGTACATACCTGTGTGCAAAGGCTCCCTGCTCCTCTGGCGGCAGCACCTGACTGTAATAATCTGAGAAATTCCGGTTCATGTCCCATTTCACATAGTCAGCCCTGCTTCTTGTAAAGACCTCTGTCATTTCCCGGATCAGATACTCCTGTACTTCTTCCCTTGTCAGATCCAGAAGCAGCTGATTTCTTCCCCTTGCCGGCTCTGTACCGGGAACCTGTACCGCATAATCAGGATGGGCTCTGTACAGTTCTGAATTCTCACTGACCATTTCCGGTTCTACCCAGATTCCGAACTTCATGCCCATGGCATGGATCTTTTCTGACAGCCCTGTGAGTCCGCCCGGAAGCTTTTCGGTATTGTCTTTCCAGTCGCCAAGTGCTTCCTTATCAGAATTTCTCTTTCCAAACCAGCCATCATCCAGGACAAACAGTTCGATCCCTGCTTTTGCTGCTTCCCTTGCCAGCTTCAGTACCTTTTTCTCTTTTACATCAAAATACATGGCTTCCCAGGAATTGATGAGGATCGGACGTTCTTTCCTTTTCCAGTATCCCCTGACAATATGCTCCCGCACAAAGGCGTGCATATGCAGACTGATCTGCTCATAACCGCTGTCTGAAAAGGTCTGTACTGCCTCAGGACTGCAGAAGCTCTCTCCCGGCTGCAGATTGATTTCCAGAAATTCCGGATGGATCCCGGAAAGGAACCGGGCTCTTCCATGCCCGCCGATCTCCAGTGTTTCCCGGTGGTTCCCGGAATACAGGAGATTAAAGCCACAGCATTTCCCATGGGTTTCAGAAAGTTCAGTTTCTCCAAAGATCATAAAAGGATTGGATCTGTTGGAAGAGGTGCCGCCACTGGATTCTACCGTAAAGCGTGATGATGACAGGATGGTTTCCACCGGTTCCGTCTCCCTTGCCCACTCCCCTGAAAAGCTTAAGATCTTCTGCTGTCCTTCTGTCCGCACATCAAGCTGCGTACTCATCAACCGAAGGAGCCGTACAGGCTCTGCTCCTTCATTCCTAACTCTGGCAAAGCGGGTAATACAGTCACACTCTTCAAAGACACTGTAAACCAGTTCAAGTACTGCCCGGCTTTTCTGATCCCGCAGGGTAATCACTAATGAGCTGCCGTCCTGTTCCTCTTCTTTGTATGCCCCCGGCAGCCCTTCCGGCTGTTCCTTCGTCTTTTCTATCCGGAAGCTTTCAAACCGGAAATCACTGCTCCTGCTTCCATCCGCATACACAAGCTCGATCATGGGCTGTCCCAGATCTCCCCTTCCACGGAAGGAAGTTTCCTGACACCAGTCATCCAGGGAAACCGTGTCTTCCTTCTGGTCGGCAATGATGCTGCAGCCGTTCTGATTGGAGATCACCGGGATCATGGCATCTATCCCTTCCTCTGTCAGAAACAGCTTTTCCCCATAATAGAGATGTGTCAGAAATCCTGCAGGATCCACATAAAACAGATAGCTGGTATGGTCTGTCTCTATCAAAAATCTTCCATTCTTTTCTGTAATCACTGTATATCACCCTTCCTTCTCTGCAGCTCCTCTGTGATCTGCACAAGCTTCTCATCAGTCAGGACATATTTTCTTCCAAAGATAAATACTGCCAGTAAAAGTCCGACAATTGGAAGCACCGTCATGGTCATCCGGAGAACCGCCACAGAAGAAGCTCCTGCCACGGCCGTTTCTGCTGCCTCTGCAGTCGAAGTATCCTGACTGATATGGCTGATACTGAGGCAGATGGATGCGATCATGGCTGCCACACCGCTTGCCAGCTTCACTACAAAGGTCTGCATGGAAAAGATCACGCTTTCATCCCTTCTGTGATTCTTCAGTTCTCCGTAATCTACCGTATTGGCAAGGAATACTGTCGTCAGTACGGTCAGCATACCAAAGGCCATAAATACAAAGAACCCAGGGATCAGCAGAAGGTATACATTTCTGACACCCATATACATCTGGATCAGTAAGACCGCATAACCGCAGACCGCCATCACAAAACTCACATAAAATACCTGCAGGGCACTGAGCATCTTACGAAGCAATGGATAAAACAGCATCATGGAAAGGATCTGTACCCCACCACCAAAGGTATTAAACAGCACATAACTGGCATTCCAGTTTGCACCGCCAATATCATATTTAAAGAAATAGATCAGCAGATTGGATGTAATATACAAAGAGCAGTTGATCAGTACAATCGTGATCACCACGGTCATGGCCTGGTCATTTCCGATCAGTGCCCGGAACATCTGCCCGATAGAAGGTGCTTCCATATCCACCGTTGACTTTTCTTTGATATTGACACAGGTAAGCACAAGCAATACAACAAAAAGGACTGCGATCACAAGGGCAAACCACTGGAAACCGTACCGTTCAATCTCTCTTTCCGTCATATGGGAATGTCCGATCCTGCCAAGCAGCGGCACACAGATCATAGTAACCACTGTGATCAGTGCTGAACCAACACCCGCACAGGAACGTGCTATGGTCGTCAGGTTCTCTCTTTCCTTTCCTCCCTCTGTAAAAGCAGGGATCATGGACCAGAAGGGAATATCCATCATGGTATAGGTCACACCCCAGAGAATATAAAATACAGCCGCATAGGCGATCAGTCCATTTCCGGAAAGAGTCGGCGGCGCTGCAAACATCAGATACAATACGACTGCATTCAGACAGGTTCCCATTAACAGCCAGGGTCTGAAACGTCCCCACTTTGTCCTTGTCTTTGCCACGATCACCCCCATGACCGGATCATTAAAAGCATCAAAGATGCGGGCTGCCATCAGGATCACCCCCATGGCAAAGGCACTGACACCCAGAATATCCTGATAATAATAAAGCACATAGCTGGCTGACAGCATATACACCATATCCTTGCCTACTGCACCAAGTCCATAAGAAATTGTTTCCTTTTTCGAAAGCTTCATTACAATACCTCCTTCTCCACTGCAAAATCAATCTGCATCTCCCCAAACAGTTCACTGGAGATCACAAGGGCAGCTCTGCCCTCTTCACCTGTCGTTCTGACATAGACACCTCCCATACCTCCATTTAAACTGATCACATCCGGTCCGATCAGGGCTATGGGGCCTTCCGTACACAGCTTCAGCGCCTCATGACAGAAGCTTAACGTGTCCCCATATTCACTCTCTGCCATCAGCCGGATTTCTGCTACATCATAGGTATCTCCGATCACCAGATGATCATCCGACACTCTGGCTTTGAGATGAGGCTGTCTGGCCGGTCCTTTTCGCACTGTGGAAGCCACCATACCATCCTTCACTGCTTCAAAACGGTATTCTGTGGCGATCCCGCCCCAGTTCCCAATATATTTATTGTAAAGCTCCACTGCATCCTGCATCTTCATGCCCCGCAGCAGCACACACTTAAGTGCCATCAGGATCGTTCCAGGCGGAATATGGTTCAGTCCGTTTTTTGCTATGGAAAGAAGTATCTTCCTGACATCCGCTGCCTTTCCCTTCGAAAAACCTTCCTTCTTTTCCAGAAGATCTCCTATGAAATCATCCAGAAGAATGGGACCATGTGGGAGATTTTGAAAGGGAGAATCCTTCGCTTCAAAGCTTCCCACCAGCTCTTCATTCTTGTATACCCGGATACTGTCTGCATTGGTCACTGCATATACATCCCGGATCAGACTGGCCGGGTATTCACCGATATCCATGGAGGAAGATATCTTAATCACCGGCTCTTTCTCCCCCTGGCTCTGATAAAGAGCTGCAGCAAGCTTTGGATTCCGGAAGGCATCCATGACTCCGTGATAACAGATCCTGTCACCGCTGCCAAAATCCTTGTGTGTATTGTAATCGAACATACACCAGCCAAAGCCTCCGGCAATATCCTCTTCCCCATAATAAGCATCCATCACTCTGGCATGCCGCAGCATATGCTCCGTCCTGTGTCCCTCACTGTCAAATGTCTTCGTTGGATACATATGTCCATTGTACTCACTGATCAGATATCCCTTTTCCGGATCAGACGTTACTGCTTTCTTTTTCCTGCAGCCTCTGTTATTCCCTTCATGGGAAAAGTCATTGAAAGCATAGACATCCTCAAGCAACGAACTTTTCTGCAGATATCTCACTCCACTGGTCTGCCTTCCCGGATCCAGAAGATGCGCCGTCTCGTTGGTCCTTCTGTAAAAAGGATCATTGTCCTCTGATTCATTGATCCGCACACCCCACAGGATAATAGAAGGATGATTCCGGTACTGCAATATCATTTCCTCTGTATTTTTCACAGCCTGATCCTGCCATTTTTCTCCTCCGATATACTGCCAGCCCGGAATCTCTGTAAATACCAGCAGTCCGATCTCATCACATCTGTCAATGAAATGCTGTGACTGGGGATAATGGGAGGTACGGACAGCATTGACCGAAAGCTCCCTTTTCAGGATATCCGCATCCTGTTTCTGCATGGATGCCGGCATGGCATATCCTACATAGGGATAGCTCTGATGTCTGTTTAATCCCCTGATCTTTATCTTCCTTCCATTCAGATAAAACCCGTCCTTCTGGAATTCTGCTTCCCGGAATCCGATCCGCACATCATAGGTATCAAGCAGCTTTCCTTCCCGGTATAGCTCTGTCCGGAAAAGATAAAGGAAGGGATCTTCCAGGGACCACAGCTTCGCCCCTTCTATTTCATGTATGATCTCATTTTTCGTAAGAAGATAAAAGCCGGATGTGGGACCTTCCTCTGTCTGTTCTGTAAAAAGAAGGCTCTGCCTGATCATAAGCCCCTCTGTCTGCAGCTTCTCCTGCCAGTCATCCCTGTTATCCAAAGAAAGCTGCAAAGTCTCCTTTCCCGTATCCAGTGTGACCTTGCTGGTAAGTACCGCCTTTTCTCCCGTTACCTTTTCTGTCCTTGCATAAACATCGGTGATACAGCTCTCTTCCCTGATATCCAGATAGACCTCACGGTAGAGTCCCCCAAAGGTCATATAATCAATGGCTCTTCCAAAGGGCGGCAGATCCTGATTCTCCCTGCTGTCCACCTCGATCAGAAGTACATTCTCTTCTCCCTGATGGATTCCTGCCGTCAGCTCTGCCTGAAATGCTGTGTACCCGCAGAAATGCTCTGTCAGAAGAGCACCATTTAAATACACTCTTGCACTGTGGCCGGCCGCTTCGATAGTCAGAAAGATCCTTTTCCCTTCCCATTCCTTTTCCGGCACAAAGCATTTTCTATAGGCACAGTGCTTCTGATAAATGCTTTCATCGAAGTAATGAAGCGGCGTAACTGCAACTGTATGTGGCAGTTCTACCTCTGTCCCTTCCGGAAATCCGTCTGTTTCCTTTTCACACAGAGCCTGTGTATATTCCTCAAAAAAAGTCCATCCCCTGTTCCAGTAGATCCTGTTTTCCCTGTTTCTGTTCATTTCATTCCTCCTTCATACCATGGATCAGTATCTGTATCATTTCCTGCAATGCCTCTTCGTAGCTGATTCCGCTCCGGACCAGTACATCACTGGCAAAAAAGTGGCTGATCGTACTCTCCAGCATGCTCTTGATGACCGGTATGGACACCGGCCTTACTTCGCCCTGTTCAATCCCCTGCCCGATCAGTGCGATCGTAGCGTCCCAGTCTGTATCCAGATACTGCTCCACGCTCCGGTAAACGTGAGGATATTTTTCCTTTAACTGATACAGATTGCTGAGCCCGATATTCTGATATTTCTCGGGAAGCACCACCATGATCTTCTCGATCTTTTCTATGATGGAAAGGGAAGGATCCTTTACGATCTCCTGCTCACTGCGCTTAATATCCTGGAAGCAGTAATCTGCCAGTGCAAGCAGCATGGCCTCTTTGCTTTCATAAATGGTATACAGTGTCTTCTTGCTCATGGTCAGACGCTTTGCCACATCATTCATAGTGAATTTCAGCCCTTTTTCTGCAAACTCCTCTATGGCCGCATTCAGTATCTTTTCCTGTATCTCTGTAATCTTTCCCATTCGCTTCCCTTCCTGTCATGGATCCTTTTCTGATTTCAATCCTTTTGTAGGAAACCAGATTTTATTTTTCGGTTTCCTCTCTGGTAAAAAGAAAACCCGGAAACTCATTTCAGTTTCCGAGTTTTCTATATTATATCAAACTCTGCATCTCTGTGCTATTGGCATATTCCCTTAAAATCAGATACTGTTTTTAGGCATTTCCACGATACTTATCTGCCTCTCTTTTATTGTGCAAAAAGATCACGATACCACTTCAGGGAATCTACATACGCATCATATACACTGTTCATATCAATGTTACGAAGGATCATCTGTCTGGAAACCTCCTGCCAGGATGCTCTTTCATAATGCTCAATGAAATCAAGAACCTCTGCCAGTTCTCCCTTATCGTCGATCAGAGCCTCCCTGATATTCTTCGATACCTTGACCATATCCAGTGCCTCATCCATAGGTTTATCCAGGATCAGATCCAGAACGGAGAACAGTCCCATCAGGAACAGCTCAGAGGAATGTCCTGCCATCTCAAAAGCCGGCGCTAGATTCTCTGCAAATTTCGCACGCAGCAGAGAAAGCCTTGTCACTTCATTCGGCTTATCAGCGCAGAGCTCACTTGTCACTGCTGTATTGATCCATTTCTTCAGTTCCTTCTGACCAAGCATGGCTGCAGCATGTCTGATCGAAGTGATCTCTGAATTCACTGTCATCCTGTTTACCATCTTCAGAAGCAGAATAACAAGAGCCGTATCACGTCCGATAATATCTGCTGCCTTCGTCAGATCAAAATCATCATCATTGACTATATTCAGCAGTTCAATATAGTTCACCTTCAGAGGTGAAACCTCTTCCTGTCCTCTGGTAACCGGAATACGGTAAAACTCTCCTTCATACAGTGTATACCCGCCATCCTTACGCAGGGTATCAAACTCTTCCTGTGTATTGACATTGACTGCACACAGTTTGATGTTCGGATATATCTTGCTGAAATAAATCTTGGCCTTGCTGATATCGATCTTCTTATGGTCAAGGAAGATATAATCCATCAGGCTCAGCACTTCCCTGTATATTTCAAACTTGGCTACCGGCAGCTTCTTCATGGCAAGCTGATATCCATCCGCCTTCAGTGCCTTCAGTCTGTCAATGTACATTTTCTCCGGGAGTACCGTATTGTCGCAAAGCAGGATCAGTCTTCCATGATCCACACTGCACTGGCTGTTAATGTCTGCAAAAAGAGAAATATTATTGACCTCTACAAAAATATCCTTATCTGCAGACAGGGTCTCGATCCCCATTCCCTGAATGATATCAAGACCGGCGATCACACCAATTCCATCATAACTGGCTGTCCCCAGAGAACCGGGATCCAAAAAGGAATTTCTCTTCTGGGCAAATAAGGAATATGCCCTGACAGCTACATTTTCATCAAATAAAGGTATTAACGTTGCAAGCATATGTTACCCTCCTGTTAGATAAGTCTATTTTACTCTATCAGTGCCTTTTTTTCAATTTTTTTATATGGTCTTTTTGACTCAGATCTTGATCTTTGTCCACTTTCCTGCCCGGAATCTGGTAGATGCAAACAGGAATCTGGACACCTGGTCTCCAAGGACTCCCATCCAGATGCCGATAATACCAAAGCCAAACACATATCCGCCAAGATATGACACCAGCGTCCGGATCAGTGTCACACTGATTGTCGAAGCGACTGCTGTGTAAAGCGTATCTCCTGCTCCCCGCAGGCACCCCATGTAAACCACCTGGGAGATCTGGAAGATAACCACAAAAATGATCACATACATGATATGGACACCGATCGTGATGATCTCCTCTTCTTCAAAAAACAACCGCATCAGTGGTTCTGCTCCAAAGAAATAAATAGCCACCAGACATACGGAGATCACCATTCCAAGCATCCTGCAGATACTGCCATATTCCTTTGCCAGCTTTTCATTTCCTTCACCAAGACTCCGCCCGATCAGCGCTACTGCCGCTGCCTGCAGTCCATCTCCGAAGGAAAAGGAAAGTCCCATGATATTCATGCCAACCTGATGCGCCGCCATAGCTGCTGTTCCCTGCCCTGCTGCCATCACTGCTGTGAGCATAAAGCCAACCCTCATCAAAACCTGTTCAAAAAATACGCTGTAACCGACCTTTACAATATGTGCAAAGCTCTGCCAGGACGGCACGATCCTGTTCTTTATAATATAGGGCAGACTGATAAACCCTTCCTTTTTCCGTATAGAGAGAATACTCATAATACAGGCAACTACAGTTCCAAGAACGGTAGCAAGCGCCGCTCCCCGGATCCCCAGTGCCGGAAATCCCAGATGTCCACCGATCAGCAGATAATTGAAAATAATGTTCACCGTATTGGAGGTCACATTGGTACGCATGGTGATCTTTGTATTACCGGCACCTCTCTGTGCCGCATTGATCCCCATCTGCACACAGTTAAAGATCATGCCTCCCATAACGATCCTGAAATAGGAAACTGCACTGTCATGGGTTTCCGCATTGGAACCACACAGGCTGATGATCGGCCCTGCAAACACCACAGACAGAATACTCAGCACTACGGCTGCAGCAATAATAAAGACAATAACCGTGCTCAGGATCCGGTTTGCATCCTCCTGTTTCTGTTCTCCTCTTCTTCTTGCAACAAGTGCCGAGATTGCCACATTCACTGCAAAAAACAAAGACAGTCCCATAAACTTTGGCTGTGTCGTCAGTCCGATCGCAGCAACCGCATAGGATTCAAGGGAACTGACCATAAGTGAATCGATCAGTCCGGCAAATGCTACAAAAAAAGACTCAATAATAGAGGGCCACGCCATGTTCATGGTGACCCTGATATTTTCCTTCTGATATGTTACCTTTTTCATACTGCTTATTTGGCTCCGCTCTCCTTAAATACAGCCAGCACGGTCTTAAGTAATATCTTCACATCCAGCATAAAGGACCAGTTATCGATGTACTCTACATCCAGCCGTACAATCTCTTCAAAATCCGTAATATCACTTCTTCCACTGACCTGCCACATACCTGTCAGTCCGGGGCGGAAGCTCAGTCTCTTCTTGTGATAAGGACTGTAATGCTTGAACTCATCCAGGGTTGGTGGCCTTGTTCCAACAAGACTCATATCCCCCTTCAGGATATTCAGGAACTGTGGAAACTCGTCCAGGCTTGTCTTTCTGAGGAACCTTCCCACCTTCGTAATTCTCGGGTCATTCTCCATTTTAAACATCAGACCGCTCATTTCGTTCTGTGCCATCAGCTCTTTTTTGCGTTCTTCTGCATCCGCATACATGGAACGGAACTTATACATCTTAAATACACGTCCGTTTCTTCCCACTCTTTTCTGTGCAAAGAAGACAGGTCCCGGCGATTCCAGTTTGATCAGCGGTGCCACAAAGACCGTCAGTATAAGCAGGATCACACAACCCACCAGCGCACCGGCCAGATCCATCGTCCTTTTCAGGATCAGTTGTCCTATCGGTGCCACCCGGTTTGCATAGGTAACTGCATAAAAGCTTCCAAACTGGGAAAGCGCCTTCTGACTGGCACTTGCAAGTTCCGGCACCGGGATCTCATAATGCACGGTAATTCCCATTTCTGCCATGGTTTCCAGAATGGGAAGCATGTCCTTTCTGCGTTTATTCTCAACAACTACGATCACTTCATCCAGTGAGGCCATCTGACAGTACTCGATCAGGTGTTCAAAGTCAGCTACTGCCGGAATGCCGCCGATTTCTCCTGAAGTTCCCGTTGGATCTCCGGCTCCTCCTTCTGTCACAAGTACAATACCTGTCAGGTCATAGCTGAAGTCCTTCATTCCCTTCATGGTATCTACAAGTGCTGCTGCATTTTCCTCATCTGCCACAAGCAGGATCTTACGCTGTTCAAAGATCCACTGATACAGGGAGGGCATCATCTTTTTCCATAATTGATGGACAAGAAACATCAGTACACAGTTAAACACCGGGAACAGAAAAAGAACCAGTCTGGAATAGGCATCCAGCAGGTTGAAAAAATACAGGATCACTGCTGCCCCGCCAAACATGATCAGGTTATTCCTGACAATCCCTGCCAGTTCATGCAGCGGTCCTCTCAGGAACATATTCCGGTTAGTATTACGAAGCAGATTCATGGCAAGATAAACTACAAGGCAGGAACCTAAAAGCATCCCAAAGTCCATTCTTGCATTATCACTTTCAAAAAGCCGTTTATTTCTTATATAGTTAGCCAGGATCAGACTGACAAAAATACAGATACAGTCAGCAGACAGGATCAGCAGCGTCTGTAATTTTGATTTACGTTGATACATAATGGATTAATCTCCCAAACAGTATTTAAATTATTTATTCTTATTGTCTACCATTCTGCAGGGATTGTCAAACTGAAATAGAAAGACAAAACCACTGGATTACGGAATATAAATGATCGCACTTTTCCGAAAAGCAATCATAATGCGTGTAACAGATGAAATCACCAGAGATAAACACAATATATCCAGCATAATGCTTGCAGAATTATTATTGATCAGACAGATCAGCACTATCCCCAGATCATAGATTCCCTCCAGCAGACAGGTTTTCCATGAGCCAGCCTCAACCCTGCGTGCCTCCAGCGCCCTGAAAACAGATACAATACCTGCAAAAGCATAATATAAAATAAAGTAGAACATGATATACCTCTGTCCTGTTCCGTGGATCGATATCGTAAAAAGCCCAATATCCATGGTGATCAGCGCTCTGTAAAGAATAATCCTGCCGCCGACCATATGAATTCCCATACTCAGATAATATAGAAGCTGTTTCACCCCGCTTACAAGCAATACACATCCCAGTATCAGGGTTGCTAATCCATATCCAAGATCCGGGACAACGAACATGATCATGCTGATTGCAATCACAAGCAGGCTTGTAAATATATTCCAAATCCGTGTAAATCTGTTCATATCTGATACCTCATTCAGTTGTTTTCAAAAAGTTTTACCAGCTTTTTGAAATCCTTCATTCCTCTGAAGCCCTTTTTAGTATAATCTACCGAAAAACCGGTCAGCATATTTCCCGATTCAAAAACCGCATTGGTGACCATGCTTTTCTGACGCATGGCTGCAATGATAAACCTTCCAAATGATGTATCATCTTTTAACTCCCGGGATGCATTCCCATATTCTGTCTGATAATCATGAATATCAAATGGAACCACTTCTTGCCCCGACAGTTCCTCTCCAAATGCCTTCCATTCTGCTGAGGAATCAAGCTGCCTCCTGCTGAGGATTTCCTTTATATGCCCCTGCCATTCTGATATCGCATCAAAATCATATTTCCCCTTTTCAAAGGTGTCGATCCTGCCCTGCAGATACTTCATGGCATATATCATCTGACAAAATGCGTGGATATAATCTGAAGGATTGTCCTTATCTATCACATCATAGTTTCCCCAGGCTGGCAGATATCTGTAATGAATAAAGCTGTAATCCGGCAGGTGTCCGGCACGTCCATGCCCCAGGTTCATAATGGAATTTTCACTGCCGTTGTTCACGCTGTTGATATACAAAGATCTCGATGGGTCGTCTTTTACTGCAGGATTATGCCTGAATCCGATCCGGCGCTCATAAGTCTCCCCGCTTCCTCTGTTTATCACTTCATAAAATTCAAAGTCCGTATTGTTGATCACCTGGGAAGGCGTTCCGGCAAAATAGGCATGCGCCCAGGTATCTGCCATAACATGCATGGCAATCCCCACGCTTTCCAGATCTCTGTCTTTTGCAAGGTTCACCGTCTTTACAATAAGATCACTGTTCGGCTTGCAGATCAGCCTGTATTTATTTCTGTAGGCTTTTGACCAGGCCTTCACTGCAGCATAAAGATCATACGGCAGGAAATGAAATGATGCCCAGATCCTGGTGATATTCTGCAGTCCAATGATATCTGTCCTTGCATCCATCAGTTCACTCTGAAGCTGTGTCGTCGCTGCTGCAAGTGGTGCGTGAACCTTTTTCAGAAGTGTTGCCGAACAGCAGTCCACGAACTGGGCACTATATGCGATTTTCAGACTGTCCTCATGGGAATACCCTGCTATGTACGCAGCACAATAGGTTGCATAATAATGAAAATCTTCCTGCATGCTTAATCCCTCAATCTTTTTAATAAAACAGAATATACCACAACCTCTGCAAGAATAATATTGGAAGTCAAATCTATCACAAACAATATGATATCTTCTGCTTCGAACCACCCGGGTGACTGGGCGCTGGTAAACTCGTAAATGTACGTTATGAAAGAAATTGCCACAATGAACGCAGCCAGAACGATATAAACATTACTTTTCCGTTCCCCCTGGCTTACCTGCACAGCGCTTCTCCCAATGTATACATAGAAAAAGGCTGTACCAAAAATAACAAAAAAGGCAATAGCCACCAGAATACTCTTCATTATCCGAACGCTTATGATCCCCTCGTCGAACCCGGACATATTCTTCAGACTCTCAAAAAAAATCCCTATTTCCCTTATTCCTGTCCACAGGGAGAACAAAATGGTTCCTACACCACTTGTGTATAAAAGTCCCTGCAGCCGTCGTACTTTTTTATTTGGATTCATTGGTAATACTACTCCTGTTTTCAGTACCTTTTAGCTGTCTGATCTTTATTTTACTTTATCCAGTATACACGAAACAAGTATAAATATCAAAATTCCACATTCACCCCCTTTTAACCCCTTTTTTCTCCTTCTATCAGAAAATTCTGACAACAAGAAAGAATCCTGCCCGGAGGGCTTTTTTATGTCTTTGGAACATTACGGAGTAATTTCCTATGACATAAAAAAAGCCCGGAAACATTGATATGTACCCAGAATCCTGGA
>CACXDC010000187.1 GCA_902766365.1 uncultured Lachnospiraceae bacterium
TATTGATCTGCTGAGGGATGTCGGAGCGTGCTTTTCCGTAAATAACATGCTCCGTGCTGAGTGTTATAAGCAGAGAATGGAGCGTGGCCTCAGCTTTTTTGAATTTAATTATATGATCATGCAGGCATACGATTTCCTGCACCTTCATAATAAATATGGCTGTAATATGCAGTTTGGAGGGGATGACCAGTGGAGTAATATGCTGGCAGGAACGGATCTGATCCGCAGAAAAACCGGTGAGGATGCTTATGCCATGACGATCACGCTTCTTATGAACAGTGAGGGCAAGAAAATGGGAAAGACGGCGAAGGGAGCTGTCTGGCTGGATCCGGATAAAACGTCACCCTTCGAGTTCTATCAGTACTGGAGAAATATTGATGATGCGGATGTCATGAAATGCCTGCGTATGCTGACATTTATTCCGGTGGAAGAGCTGGATGAAATGGAAAAGTGGGATAATAGCAGGATCAACGAGAAGAAGGAAGCGCTTGCTTACGATCTGACCAGTCTGGTGCACGGAGAAGAAGAGGCACGCAAGGCCAAAGAGGCTTCTCTGGCACTGTTCTCCGGTGTGGGCGATGACAGCAATATGCCTACCACGAAAATCGGGGAAGCAGAGATCCCTGCAGAAGGAATCACGCTTCCCGATCTGATGGTTCTCTGCAGACTGGCAGCCAGTAAGACCGAGGCAAGACGCCTGATCGGACAGGGCGGCGTCAGTGTTAACGGTGAAAAGGCTACAAGCGCTGAAAGAACAGTTACCAGGGAAGAACTGGTACAGGGTGTCAGGATCAAAAAAGGGAAAAAGGTATTCCACAGAGCTATAGCTGACTGATCCAGTTTTCAATGTCCTTTACAGGTGTGCGGAGTGTCGATTCATCAAAACGGATATTCATTCCGGGTTTGACATCCGCACCCTGACAGGCATCTGTAAAGTCCTGGAAGGTGTGGCCGATCCAGCCGCCGTTTGTGGCAAAGGGATATACGGTTCTGCCCTTCCAGTTCTGGCTCTTTAAGAAGGTGTGCATGGCCGGGGCAAAGGTATACCACCAGACAGGACTTCCCAGAATAATTCTGTCATACTGATCAAGGTCAATAGAGAGCGGTCTGATCTCCGGGCAATAGCCTCTGTTCACTTCGTCCTGTCCCTGATCTACCACTTTATTATAACTGCCGGTATAAGGGGTAACAGTTTCAATACGGAGAATATCGGCTCCGGTCTTTTTCTGTATCATTTCTGCGATCTTTTTCGTATTTGATCCATAAGAATAATAAACGATCACTGTTTTCATATTGAATTTCCTTCCGCTTTTCTATATTTCTGATGTACATCAGAAGCTATTACTAAGTCTATAACCTGAAGTCAGGTTCAGGTCAATGCTTTTTGGTAAAGATTTTTAATTTCATATTTTCATGGAAGTGTGATGGTGATAAAATGAGTTAGAAATAGCTAACCAAATGAAAAAGAGATACAGGGAGCCGGATATAAGCAGGTTTCCCTGGTAAGAGGACATGGTTATGAATAATGAAAAGATGCATATTGAATCCAACTCCGTACAGGAGACACTGGTGATCCCTCTGTGGGGAAGAAAATACTGTTCCGACATTTATCCTGAGATCTATCAGGACCCGATGGCAGGACAGATCATGGAAAAGCTGGATTATGACTTTTCTGCGCTGGAAGCCAAAAAGGAGAAGACTGGTTTCCGGTTTGGCTATCTGGAGGCGGCTGCAAGGTATACGGATCTGGCAACAGAAGTAAAAGGCTACGTGAAGGAGCACCCGGCAGCTGCGATCGTAAATCTGGGCTGCGGGCTTGACTGCAGTGCAGAAAATAATGCCGGGCCTGGCTGCAGGATCTACAATATTGACAGACCGGATGTGATCGAGGTGAGAAATCAGCTTATCCCACCGGCTGACAATGTGACCAATATCGGTGCAGACTTAAATGACACGGTATGGTTTGACAGGATCGATGACAGCCAGGGCGTTATCTTTTTCGCAGCAGGGGTATTTTATTATTTCCTTTCTGATGAGGTGAAAAAGCTGTTCACCGCTATGGCAGAGCGATTCCCAGGTGGAAGGCTTGTATTTGATACAGCAAACCGGTCAGCGGTAAAGCTGATGCTGAAAACTTGGGTAAAGTCAGCAGGTATTACCGATATTAACAAGTATTTTTATGTTAATGACCCGGATGCGGATCTGCAGGTATGGCTGCCAGAGGCCAGGATATCGGCAAGGGGTTATATGCTTGGCTACAATGATCTGAAGAGCCCGTCAGTCAGCGGATTTTTCCGGTTCCTTGCGAAGCTGGGGGATGGAATGATGAAAATGCGGATCATGCGGATTGATTTTTAATTGCCATGCATAGGAAAAAAGGATCCGGTGGATCCTTTCTGAATGAGATCAGAAATAAAAACAGGAGGTGCAGAAAATGCTGAAGTATGGAGTGATTGCGAAAGCTGTAGAGCTTATGTGTTTTAAGTCTGCACTTGGCAGACTGGCAGAGATTTTTCCGGAAATGGACATGGCTGCCTATAAAAAGAAGGTCAAAAAAGAGTATAAGGCAATGCTTTTACGGACACCGGATATCGGTGGCAGTTCGCTGGAGATGAACCTGTATATTGCTGCATTCGTCTTTTCCCTGCATAAGGCACAGCCGGATAAGATCACACCCGGGATTGTGGATGAGATGGTGACGGCTGTTTTTGATTCTCCTTTTATCATGAAGGTACATAAAAATAAAAAGTGCACGCTGTTTACCGATGAGGTACAGGATAAAAAGGTGGCAGAAAGCAAGGCAAGCCAGCACTCAAAATATGAACTGGACTGGAAGTTTGATTATCAGAAGGGCGTGGATGAATTCTATAATACCTATACGGAGTGCGGTATCTGTAAGCTGGGAAAACGTGAGAACTGTTTTGACTTTGTGCCCTGTCTCTGTAATATGGATGAGAGGAATTACCGGAATGACGGCGGTCAGCTCCACCGGACAAAGACACTGGCAAACGGGGATGAATGCTGTAATTTCCATGTGACAAGACTTTTACAGTGAGTGATTAAGAAGGTTCACTGGAGAGTATTGTGTATTTTCCGGTGAGCCTTTTTACATGATAAAAACACAAAAGGTTCATACTTTTTTTAAGGTAGGTTTAAGATTTCTGTTTTATGATACGGATAAAGAAAAGAGAAACAGCAA
>CACXDC010000188.1 GCA_902766365.1 uncultured Lachnospiraceae bacterium
GAGTATAATGATGGAGAAATCTTTGATTCTAAAACAAATCTCAGGGATGCTCTGTCTACTAAATTCCTACAGTAAGTTTACACGACCAAAATAAAGCGTATACTTGAAAGAAGAAAAGGAAAGTATTATACTGAACAGACAGCGAATAAAAAGGAGGTATGGAAATGGCACAGATCACAAAGGACATGACGATTGGCGAGATCTTAAGAACGAATCCTGCAGTTGCTCCTATTCTGATGGAAGCAGGCATGCATTGTCTTGGATGCCCCTCCGCACAGGCAGAAAGCCTTGAGGAAGCAGCTATGGTTCATGGAATGGATATTGAAGACCTTATGACCAGGATCGCGGCTCTGTAAGAGCGGGATCCCGATATGATCGGATAGGAAAGTAAAGCCCTCCGGAGATCATCACATATGATTTCTCCGAAGGGCTTTTCATATTCTGATATACAGAAAAGTCTGTCATATGACAGAGCCATGGTAATTGCATTGTTTACATGCAGGATAACGATTGCAGGGCGTCATTCTTGATGACAGGTTCATAGTGTTCTTCCAGATACGACTCGGAGGCGGGAACAGATTTGGCCGCACTGCCGTACTCGGAAAGAATATTGCATATTTTGTTGAATTCAACCGGCGTGTGTCCGTTCTTTGACAGAACCAGGATATAGCTGCCATCCTCCTGACGATACAGGGAGTTTTCACCATGATAGCAGCCGGCCAGGACATGGGAAAGACGTAAGACCTCATCCAGGGAATGGAAAAGGTAAAGTCTTGTCAGTTCCATGGAGGAATTCTCAGCCAGTTTTTTCTGAAGAGCTTCCTTAATGGAGCGGACCTTGCTGCTGGTGTCCTGAAGGGGCTCTTTCGTACCGGTATCAGAAGATGACTTTTCACCGGCAGTTTCTGACTGCTTTCCCTGTACCCGACGGAACAGATCCAGCACATCATCCGCACTTTCAGCAAGAGCTTCTGCAGTATCTGCTGCATCCGCATCCTCATGGACGGAAGGGGCAAACTTGGAAAAACGTGTATCCAGTTCTTCGGGATCCTCCACTTTGGTGATGATCAGAACGATACATTCGGAACTAAGGGGAATAGCCTCTATCATTAAAGGAATATCATCCGCTTCAAACCCAAATTCAAATGATGCCTGCTGCATCATATCGCGGAACAGATCCTTTGCCTTTTCAGTACCATAGGCGAGTTCGCTGAGCTTGAGTTCTCTGTCTGCCAGATCTTCTCTGGTCAGGGTACAGCGAATCTGATGGTCATTTACTTTTTCGATTTTCATATTTATCACATCCTTACTATTAAGATACTGTTATCCTGCAATTTGGTGACAATAAACTTAATGTATCTATACTTTATACTTTGCATGAATCTAAGTCAATAGGAGCATACCGAGTTTAAAAAAATTTAATAAATCCGCTTCTGTAACACGTAATTTAGAAAAAAAGAATGAAAAAAATATTAACAACGCACATAATATCTTGCACAAAAAAATATGGGGAGATACAATGCGCATATGAGGTGCTTCCGGATAAATCCTGTATCAGAAGGAGGCATGGTATAGTTTATATTTAATTTTCAAAGCAAAATCTAATCTTCTTATTTTTATATGATTCCCGGCGGAATGTCATTCCAGTTTATTAGCCGGAAGAGAAGATGTCTTACAGGCTTATCATTCGTGCAAGGCCTGTCGCGAATATTTCCCCAACAGATGATCACTGTTATAATTCACTGAAATTTCGCTAATCGGTATTGGTTTGATACATATCCGGCATCTCTGCAAAAGCATTATTATTATCGTCAGAAAATGAAAAACTATAATCAGCTTTCAGATTAAATTTCCCGGGCGGAAGCAACATACCACAAAACCTTTTGGAGCAATCTGCAGGAAAATAGTCTGGAAACGAAGCGGAGGTATCCTTTATGGAAGAACGAAATGAAACGTCTTCGCAGGTTCTGTATGAGAACCTTAAAAAATGGGAGGAAACAGGGGTCAGGCTCTATCTGGACGGCGTTCCGGCATCACTGGAATCCATTGAACAGAACTGTGTGATGGAAGACAGCATGTATATGCCTGACTATGTGACTGATCAGAATGGAAAGATAACAGAAATCAGATATGACAGGATTTCTCTTAAGTAAGCCTCCTGTTACTGCTTTATCTGCATACCGGACTGTCAGGACAGGCAGCCCCCTGTATCCGGCGGACAAGTAAAATGTCTGCATAACAGATGCTGACAGAAAGGATGCAGGTGAGCGGTAATCTGATAAAAGTGTACTTATCTCTGAGCCGCAAAAAAAGTCAAAAATTGTAATGACGGTAAGAGTAATGTTTGTTATAATATAGGGCGATTGGAGGAAAGTGGCATGAAGAAAAAAATCATTCCCATAGTAATCGCAATCGTCCTTATTATAATCATAGGCGGCGTGACTTTAGGAAGCAGGATTCTGGAGAAATATTCTTATTCTAAGGAAAGGGCAGATCTGAACGCCTACTATGGCATTACCGGTTCACAGGAGGCAGCAATTGTGCTGCAGGATGAGATCGTGGAAGAAAAGGCCAGGATATCAGATGGCATCTGTTATCTTGATATGGCAACGATCCATAAATACCTGAATGACAGATTTTATGTGGATGAGGGAGAAGGGCTGCTGCTTTATACCCTGCCGGAGGATATTGTGAAGAACAGTATCGGCAGCAGTGTGAAGGAGACAGCACAGGGAAGTGAAGAACTTGGCTACACGGCAGCTATGTGGGAGGGGGATACCCTTTATGTGGCGCTTGATTATATAAAGCAGTATACGAATTTTTCCTATCAGCTTTTTACGGATCCATACAGGATCCAGCTTACGACGGAATGGCCCTCTTATGAGGTGGCATCCATCAGCAAAAATACGCAGGTCAGAGTGAAAGGCGGTGTCAAGAGCGAGATCCTTACTGATGTACAGAAGGGAGATCAGGTATCCGTTCTCGAACAGATGGAAACCTGGAGCAAGGTGAAAACGGCAGACTCAGTGATCGGCTATGTGGAGAATAAGAGACTGACCGGCATCCGGAGCGAACAGCCGATCCCGGTCAATGATTATCAGGAACCGGAATATACCAGTCTGACAAGGGATCACAAGATCAACCTCGGCTGGCATGTTGTTGCCAGTGCAGGAGGAAATGATACCTTTAACAGTGTTACAGCGAATGCAAAGAACCTGAATGTGATCGCACCGACGTGGTTTAAGCTCTGTGATAATGAAGGCGGTTATACCAGCTTTGCCAGTGCGGATTATGTGCAGAAGGCGCATGACAGGGGACTTGAGGTATGGGCACTTATTGAAAATATTGAATATAAGGACAGTATCAGTATGTATGAGATTCTGTCGTCCACCACAACAAGACAGAGGCTGATCGACAGTCTGATGAATGATCTCATTACCTATGGAATTGATGGAATCAATGTGGATTTCGAACAGCTCAGCATGGACTGCGGAGAGCACTTCGTGGAATTTATCAGGGAGCTTTCGGTAGCATGCAGAAAGAATGGAAAGGTTCTGTCTGTTGACAACTATGTTCCAAGAGATTTTAATGATTATTATGACCGTAAAGAGCAGGGAATCGTAGCGGATTATGTGATCGTCATGGGATATGATGAGCATTATGCCGGCAGCAAGGAAGCTGGCAGTGTGGCATCCATTGATTACGTGGAGGACGGTATAGCGCAGACAGTCAAGGAAGTGCCGGCAGAGAAGGTGATCAATGCGATCCCGTTCTATACAAGGATCTGGGAAACGACCGGAGACGGGATCAGCAGCCAGGCAGTGGATATGGCGACTGCCGAGCAGTTTATCAGCAATCATGGTATTACAGCAGAGTGGGATGAAACCACCTGCCAGAATTATGGAGAGTATACCAGCGGAGATTCCAGATATCAGGTATGGCTGGAGGATGCGGATTCCATTAAGGTCAAACTGAATGTTATGGAAAATTATGGAATCGGTGGCGTGGCTGAGTGGAGACTTGGCTTTGAAAAGCCAGAGATCTGGGATGTGATCGGAGAGTATCTGGACAAATAAACACCGGATATCAGAAGAGATGAAAAGAAAGCGGCAGGGAGTCCTGGAAAGAAAAGCAGATTCTCTGAGGCAGGAAAAGATGTGAGTGGAAAGAGCAGCCACCGGGAATACCGGCGGCTGTTTTTTCATATTTATATTAGGAAAAGAGCGGTATGGTTTGAAAATATGACAGAGGACCAGAACAGAATATTACGCCTTGTGATGACGGGGATCCTTTTACTTTCCATGTTTCTGGCAGCAGGAAAGGCCGGAGACTATGTATCTTCCGTAAAGGTACAGACATATGGAGCCGGTTTCCAAAATGGATCACGCAAAAGCGACGACTCCGGTGCGGAAGGACAGGATGGGAAAAGCATGCAGGAAAAAGGCAGAAAAATGGCAAAATACTGTGTGGTAGTGGATGCAGGACATGGCGGGGCAGATCCTGGCAAGGTTGGAATCAACCAGGCACTGGAAAAGGATATCAACCTGCAGATCGCACAGAAGCTGAAAGCATTTCTGGAGGCGGAGGATGTCCGGGTGGTGATGACCAGGGAAACAGATGGGGGACTCTATGACGAAAACGTTTCCAATAAAAAGGTGCAGGATATGAAGCGCCGGATCGCAATTATCGAGGAAGCGGATCCGGTACTTGTAGTAAGTATCCATCAGAACAGCTATCAGCAGGAAAATGTAAAGGGGGCACAGGTCTTTTATTATGCGACAAGCGAAAGGAGCAGAGTCCTTGCGGCCATGATCCAGAAGGAATTCCAGGTGCTCCAGCCCGATAACAGAAGGCAGGAGAAAGGCAATGACAGCTATTATCTTCTGAAAAAAACGGCAAAGCCTATTGTGATCGCAGAGTGTGGGTTCCTGTCGAATACAGAAGAAGCGGAAAAACTGGTGACACAGGAGTACCAGGAGAGGGTTGCATGGCGTATCCATATGGGAATCATGAAGTATATCAGTACTGGTCAAACGGCCTGAAATGTGATAGAGTGAAGAGGATTAGTAAGAAGGAAATATACATGAAGACAGAGATTGTAAAGATAGACGAAGAACAGATTGATCAGGAGGCAATTGCCAGGGCGGGAGAAATCCTGAAACGGGGTGGCCTTGTGGCGTTTCCTACAGAAACAGTATATGGTCTTGGCGGGGATGCCCTGAATGAAAATTCCTCTAGACTGATCTATGCAGCCAAGGGAAGGCCTTCCGACAATCCGTTGATCGTGCATATTACGAACATGGAGGCACTCGAGAAGATCGTGACAGAGATCCCGCCGGCAGCAAGAAAACTGGCAGAGAGATACTGGCCGGGACCATTGACCATGATCTTCCATAAATCAGATGCTGTACCCCTTGCAACGACGGGGGGACTTGATACAGTGGCTGTCCGGATGCCTTCTCATAAGACAGCACGGGCAATGATCGATGCAGCAGGCGGTTACATCGCAGCACCAAGTGCCAACAGATCCGGAAGACCAAGCCCTACCGTTGCCAGGTATGTGATAGAGGATCTGGATGGTCTTGTGGACATGATCATAGACGGGGGTGAAGTAAATATCGGACTGGAATCCACGATCATTGATCTGACAGGAGAGGTACCGACGATTCTGCGACCCGGGTATGTGACACAGGATATGCTCACAGAGACACTGGGACCTGTGGATGTGGACAGGACGATCCTGGATGCCAATTCCCATCAGGCACCGAAGGCACCTGGCATGAAATACAGACATTATGCACCGAAGGGGAACCTTTCTATTGTGGAAGGAGATCCGGAACGTGTGATTTCCTATATCAATGAGAGAATCACGGCGCTTCAGAAGGAAGGCAGGAAAACAGGAGTGATCGCTACAGATGAGACAGCCGCCCGTTATCATGGAGATGATATCAAAAGTGTTGGCAGCAGGCAGGATGAAGAAGCGATCGCAAGACATCTGTTCCGGATCCTCAGAGAGTTCGATGATGACAATATAGAGGTAATGTTCACGGAGTCTTTTCAGACGGCAGGGATCGGACAGGCGATCATGAACCGGCTGCTGAAGGCGGCAGGTCATCAGGTGATACAGGTATAGCAAACAGACAGGAGGAAAAGAAATGATAGCGATAGGCAGTGATCATGGTGGATATGATCTGAAAATGAAAGTAATTGCACATCTTCAGGAAAGAGGACTGGAAGTAAAGGATTTCGGGTGCTATGATAAGTCTTCCTGTGATTATCCGGATTTCGGACAGGCAGCAGCAAGGGCAGTGGCAGACGGGATCTGTGAAAAAGGAATCGTTATCTGTACTACAGGAATCGGGATTTCCATTGCAGCCAATAAAGTGAAGGGGATCCGGTGTGCACTGTGCACCAATTCCTATCTTGCCAAAATGACAAGACTTCACAATGATGCCAATATGCTGGCTCTTGGAGAGGGCAATACAGGCGCAAATCTTGCCATGGAGATCGTGGATACTTTCCTGGATACTCCTTTTTCGGGCGAAGAAAAGCATGCAAGAAGGATCAGTAAACTGGAAATGGCAGCCGAGGGAACATCAAAAGACTGACACAATAAAAAGAAAATAAAATGTAAAAGAAGGTACGGAGGTAGAAAAATGGCAAGAACAGTCATCATGGATCATCCGCTGATCCAGCACAAAATTGGTTATATCAGGAGAACAGACACAGGTACCAAGAGCTTTCGTGAGACGATCAGCGAGATCGCAACTCTGATCTGTTACGAAGCAACCAGAGATCTTCAGCTTTCTGATGTAAAGATCAAGACACCTATCTGTGAGACAACAGTGAAGGAACTGAAGGGTAAGAAAATGGCGATCGTTCCAATCCTGAGAGCAGGACTTGGCATGGTAGACGGTATGCTGACACTGATCCCTGCAGCAAAGATCGGACATATCGGTCTTTACAGAGATCCAAAGACTTTAAAGCCCGTAGAGTATTACTGCAAGCTTCCTGCTGACTGTGCAGAGAGAGAAGTATTTGTAGTAGATCCCATGCTGGCTACAGGCGGCTCCTCTATCGCAGCGATCCAGATGCTGAAGGAGAGAGGCTGTAAGAATATCCGTTTCTTATGTATCATTGCTGCACCGGAAGGTGTAAAGGCCATGCAGGAGGCACATCCGGATGTAGATATGTATATCGGTTCCCTGGATGAAAAGCTCAATGACCACGGCTATATCGTGCCTGGACTTGGAGATGCAGGAGACAGAATTTTCGGTACCAAATAAAGAACAGGAAACAATGCGGTGAAACGAATGAAGGGAGCAGGCAGGCAGGTAGTCGCCGTATTGACAGCAACTGCGCTGCTTGCAGTTTCTGGACATACGACCACCTATGCAGGTATTAAAGAAACAGAACAGAAATTAAATGAGGCCAAGGAAGAGAAGAAAAAGACTGAGGAAGCCATTGGGGATACCAAGGAAGAAATTGATTCTCTTCAGGGCACTGTTGCAGGACTGCAGCAGCAGCTCAGCGGGCTGAATGCGGATCTTGAGGAAGTCAGCAACAATCTGGCGGACCTTGAGGACAAGATCACCAAAAAGGAAGAAGAGATCACGCAGACACAGGCTGACCTTGAGGAAGCGAAGCAGATCGAAGCTGACCAGTATGCAGCCATGAAAAAACGGATCCAGTTCATGTATGAAAAAAGAGATTATGTGATGCTGGAGGTTTTGTTTGGGTCTGCTGACTTTGCAGATCTGCTGAACCGGAATGATTACTTTGAACAGCTTTCTGCTTATGACAGAAAGAAGCTGACAGAATTTCAGGAAACAAGGGCGGCAGTGGAAGACAAGGAAGCCACTCTTTTACAGGAAAAGGAAGATCTGGATGATCTGAAGGTGAAGGTAGAGGCAGAGCAGAGCAAGGTGTCCGGCCTTGTAAGCCAGACATCCGGGGCAATCTCCACAAACCAGCATCTGGTATCTGAAGCGGAGAAAGAAATGCTTGCTTATGAGCAGCAGCTTGCAGAGCAGAACAATAACATTGCAGAGCTGCAGAAACAGCTGGAAGAAGAAAGAAGACTGTCCCTTCTGGCTGCACAGAGCAGGTGGAGAGATATCTCAGAGATCACTTTTGCGGAGGGAGACAGATATCTTCTGGCCAATCTGATCTACTGTGAAGCCGGTAATCAGCCTTATGCCGGACAGGTGGCTGTCGGAGCGGTCGTGATCAACCGTGTGAAGAGTGCGGTGTTCCCGGATACAGTAGTTGGCGTTATCTATCAGAATAAACAGTTTTCACCGGTAGCCAGCGGGCGTCTTGCCCTTGCCCTTGCTGAAAATCATGCAACGGCGGCCTGCTATAAAGCAGCTGATGAGGCTATGAGCGGTGCCACGACAGTAGGAGACTGCCTGTTCTTCCGTACACCGATAGAAGGACTGACAGGAACCCAGATCGGGGGGCATATTTTCTACTGATAAAAGAATACAGGAAATAAAAAATGATCCTGACGATGTGTGCGTAGAAATCCACGTACATATGATCAGGATCTTTTTTATCATACAGTTCCAAACATGCTTTGCGGAACTGGAATCTGGTCTGGCAAAACGGTCTGCCGGAATTCAGTGGTACTGTGTGATATGACAGGTCAGGGAATCGAATTGTCCACCATAAATAATATGGAGCAGTTTGTCGAGCTGCCGGAGGGATGCTTTCAGGGTATCCAGAGAAAGTGATCTGCACTCCAGGGCAGTCACAAGCTCATCCAGATCCACGACCTTGACGAAGCCGTCAGGGTAAATGATGACATCAGCCAGAAGATCAGTAACGATCATGGTGTTCTGTGACCTGTCAAAATCGTAGGAGACGATATCGCAGTACCAGTAAAGGAGGCTGCCGTCTTCAGTGAGAAATTCACTTACTTTAAATCCTTCCTTCAGAAAGTAACAGGAGCTTCCGTGATGGAGATCCTTTTTGGGATGGAGGGCTTTCCATGAGGTTACGATCCTGTCTTCATTCCATTCCAGAACAATATCGTCCTTCAGGAGAATACATTCATCTGGGATCAATCGTCTTCTGTACAGTGCGGGATATGTCATGAGACTCCTCCTTTTTATAAAAAATTTGGATTATTTTACAAAAATTTTATGGAAATGTATTTCCCCAAATACTACTCTTATATGTGTCAAAAGTCAACTGCCCTTTTGTGCAGAAAGTCAACTTTTACCTAGACATAAACTGTAAAACTGGGTATAATTAATAAATGTATGAAAAGGTCGGTTTTCAGAAACAGGTATGTGGAAGGAAGAGACATTTGAAGTATAATCGGACCGTTTTTCAGGCATTGGCTATGATTGGCCAGTTCGGTATCAATATATTGGTTCCGGTAGGAGCATGTTCCTTTGTAGGAGGCGTTCTTGACAGATGGCTTGGCACCTCCTTTCTGGTCATTATCCTGTTTTTTGTAGGTGCGGTAGCAGGCTTTTGGAATATTTACCGTTTTTCCAGAAAGATCTTCGAAAAGCAAAGTGATGAGGAGGCATATCTTCATCGGGGGAGATCCGGAAAGAGACGGAAAGGAAAAGCAGGAGAGAAGTAGGATGAAAGAATGGCTTCTGAAAGTAAACCGGACATTGTTTGAACTGGAAACGGGGATCCTTCTGTTTGCGCTGGTCTGTCAGGCAGTGATTCTCTTTTTCCCGCAGAGAGGGGAATGGAGCAGAGGTCTGTGGATCGGGATCCTGACGGCTTGTTTATGTGCTTTTCATATGTGGTACAGCCTGGATAAGGGGCTTTCTCTTACAGAGAAAGGGGCAGCAGGGTATCTTGGCAGACAGAGTATGCTGAGAATGGCGGTTGTAGCTCTTATTCTGGTTATCTGTGCTGTTACATCTGCAGGCAATCTTCTGACGGCGTTTATCGGTGTGATGGGACTGAAGGTATCAGCCTATCTGCAGCCGGTCACTAAGAAGATCAGCAGGGCAGTTTATGGGGAGGAGATCCTTCCTGATATCATAACAGAGAATCCTGTGGATGAACAGGAAACAAGGAGGTGAGAATATGGGGTATGGAACTCTGCTATCGCAGGGTGCAGACGTTGATTTCATGATACATGGCGTATTTTCCTATCAGCTGTTTGGACAGACGCTCTGGATCACTACCACACATGTATGTGCACTGATCGTCATGCTGATCATCATCGGTTTCTGTATTGCAGCAAACAGGATGCTGAAACATGCAACTGAGGTGCCTGGCGGTTTCCAGAATGTAGTGGAACTGCTTGTGGAGAAGCTGGATGGCATGGTCAGCGGCGTTATGGGAAAACAGGCAGTCAGGTTCAGAAACTACATCGGGACATTATTCTTCTTTATTTTCCTGAGTAATATATCCGGCCTGTTTGGACTGAGACCGCCGACAGCGGATTATGGTGTGACCTTTGCACTGGCGCTGATGACCTTTACACTGATCCGGTTTAACGAGCTGAAATATCAGAAGCTTTCCGGTGTACTGAAGGGATTATGCGATCCGTGGCCGATCTGGGCGCCGATCAATATCATCGGTAATCTGGCGGTTCCGATTTCATTATCACTGCGTCTGTTCGCCAATATCCTGTCAGGTACAGCCATCATGGCACTGATCTATACGCTGCTTGGCAAGATCGCACTGATCTGGCCGGCCGCACTGCACGTGTACTTTGATATTTTCTCCGGTGCGATTCAGACCTATGTATTCTGTATGCTGACGATGACTTACATTGCAGACGCATGCGGCGACGGAGAACCTTAAAAACGGTATTAATTAAACATGTATAACCTTAAGGAGGAAACAAGGAATGGAATTTAATAGTAATTTTATCTTAGGATGTTCAGCAATTGGTGCGGGACTTGCAGTTATCGCAGGTATCGGACCTGGTGTAGGACAGGGTATTGCAGCAGGACATGCAGCTGCAGCAGTAGGAAGAAATCCCGGAGCAAAGTCTGATATTACGTCTACCATGCTTCTTGGACAGGCAGTTGCCGAGACAACAGGTCTTTATGGTCTGCTGATCGCGATCATTCTGTTATTCGTGCAGCCTCTGGTAAAATAAGAGCCTTGCGTAAAAATAAAAGAAAGGAGGCTCACAGATGGAACCCAGAGTATTTGACCTTGACTTACAGCTGCTTGCAGATTCTGCGCTGATGATCGTGGCGGTGTTCGTACTGTTCCTGATCGCATCCTATCTGCTGTTCAATCCGGTCAGAGATATGATGGCCAAGAGACAGGCTAAGATCAAGGGAGAGCTGGATGATGCAGCGAAGGATAAGGAAGACGCAGCAGCGCTGAAAGCAGAATATGAAGAAAAGCTGAAAAACGTGGATAAGGAAGCAGAAGAGATCCTGAGCGATGCCAGAAAACGTGCACTCGCCAATGAGAACAGGATCGTGGCAGATGCCAAGGAAGAAGCTTCCCGGATCATTGAAAGAGCGAAAGTGGAAGCTGCCCTTGAGAAGGAAAAGGCGGCGGATGACATGAAACGTGAAATGGTCGTACTGGCATCCATGATCGCAGGCAAGGTAGTAAAGGCGTCGATCGACACTACCGTGCAGGAGAGTCTTGTCAATGAAACATTAAAGGAAATAGGTGAGAGCACATGGCAAAGCTAGTTTCAAAAACATATGGTGAAGCTTTGTTTGAACTGGCAGTAGAGGAAGGCAGAGAGGACAGCCTCCTTGAGGAGATCATGGCTCTGAAAAAGATTCTTAAGGAGAACCCGGATTTTGAGAAATTAATGAATCATCCGAAGATCCTGAAGGAGGACAAACTTGCGGTGCTCGACCGTGTATTCAAGGGAGAGCTTTCCGATGAACTGACAGGTTTTCTCCGTATCATTGTGACAAAGGACAGATACAAGGAAATTGATGCCATTCTTGATTATATCATTCTGGAGATCAAGAAAAAGAAGGGCATTGGTATCGCCTATGTGACAACAGCAGTTCCTCTTAATGAAGCAAAGCAGAAAGAAGTAGAACAAAAACTTCTTGCCACCACCGCCTTTAAGAAGATGGAAATGCATTTCCAGGTGGAAGAAGAGCTGATCGGCGGAATGATCATCCGGATCGGCGACAGAGTTGTGGACAGCAGCATCCGTACGAAGCTTTACGAGATGCGCAGGCAGCTTTTGAAATCATCAGAAAGTAAGCAGTAAAATATGAAGAAAGGTGCGTAAGATACATGAATTTAAGACCGGAAGAAATCAGTTCCGTGATCAAAGAGCAGATTAAGCGATATGCATCGGAACTTGAAGTATCAGATGTCGGCACTGTCATTCAGGTAGCCGATGGTATCGCACGTGTGCATGGTCTTGAAAATGCAATGCAGGGAGAGCTTCTTGAGTTCCCCGGTGAAGTATACGGCATGGTCCTTAATCTTGAGGAAGACAATGTCGGTGTTGTACTTCTGGGAAGCCAGAGAAACATCAGTGAAGGTGACACTGTAAAGACTACCGGACGAGTAGTTGAGGTGCCCGTAGGTGACTGCATGCTGGGCCGTGTTGTGAATGCCCTTGGACAGCCGATTGACGGCAAGGGACCTATTCAGACAGACAGATACCGCAAGATCGAAAGAGTAGCATCCGGTGTCATCACAAGAAAATCAGTAGATACCCCTCTTCAGACGGGTATTAAGGCGATCGATTCCATGGTTCCCATCGGAAGAGGACAGAGAGAGCTGATCATTGGTGACAGACAGACAGGAAAGACGGCTATTGCCATTGATACGATTATTAACCAGAAGGGACAGGGCGTAAAGTGTATTTATGTAGCGATCGGGCAGAAGGCTTCTACCGTAGCAACAATCGTTAAGACACTGGAAGATGCAGGTGCCCTTGCCTATACAACCGTTGTTGCAGCAACAGCAAGTGAACTGGCACCGCTCCAGTACATTGCTCCCTATTCGGGCTGTGCAATCGGTGAAGAGTGGATGGAGAACGGAGAAGACGTACTGGTTGTTTATGATGACCTGACCAAGCATGCGGCTGCATACCGTACGCTCTCCCTGCTTCTTAAGAGACCGCCGGGCCGTGAGGCATATCCTGGTGACGTATTCTATCTGCATTCCAGACTGCTTGAAAGAGCAGCACGTATGAGTGATGAGTACGGCGGAGGATCCCTGACAGCACTTCCGATCATTGAGACCCAGGCAGGAGACGTTTCAGCATATATTCCTACCAATGTTATTTCCATTACTGACGGACAGATCTATCTGGAAACAGAAATGTTCAATTCCGGTTTCCGTCCCGCAGTAAATGCAGGTCTTTCTGTATCCCGTGTAGGTGGTGCAGCACAGATCAAGGCGATGAAGAAGATCGCCGCTCCTATCCGTGTGGAGCTTGCACAGTACAGAGAGCTGGCATCCTTTGCACAGTTCGGTTCCGAGCTGGATGCAGATACCAGAGAGAAGCTTGCACAGGGTGAAAGGATCAAGGAAGTATTAAAGCAGCCTCAGTACAATCCCATGCCGGTACAGTATCAGGTTATCATCATTTATGCGGTAACCAAGAAGTATCTGCTGGATGTTCCCACAGAGGATATTACCAGATTTGAAACTGAGTTCTTTGAGTTCCTGGATACCAAATTCCCTGAAGTACCTTCTGCGATCGCAGCAGAGCAGGTTATTTCCGAGGAAACAGAGCAGAAGCTTGTGAAAGCCCTTGAGGAGTTCAAAAAGACCTTTAAATAAAGCAGTAGAAAGACAGGTGATTAATTATGGCCTCAATGAGAGACATAAAAAGGCGCAAGAGCAGTATTCAGAGCACCCAGCAGATTACCAAAGCCATGAAGCTTGTTTCTACTGTTAAGCTGCAGAGAGCACGGCAGAATGCAGAAAAGTCCGAAGATTATTTCCATGCCATGTACAGTACTGTACAGTCTATCCTGGGACGTACCGGCAGCCTTGAGCACCGGTATCTGAAACCGGGAGAAGGCGGAAAGAAAGCCGTTATTGTCATCACCTCCAACAGAGGACTGGCAGGCGGCTACAACTCCAATGTGGTCAAGCTGATCACAAGGGGAGAGCTGAAGGACGAAGACTTAAGTATTTATGCAATCGGTAAAAAAGGAAAGGAAGCCTTACAGAAGAATTATGAGATCAAGGCTGACTATTCCTATGTAATCGAGGAGCCTGCCTATGCAGATGCCATGGCGATCAGCAAGGAAGTGCTCAGTGCCTTTGAGAAGGGCGAGATCAGTGAGATCTATCTTGCCTATACCGGGTTTAAAAATACAGTAGTGCATGTTCCTACTCTGGTTAAACTCCTTCCGGTGGAAGTTTCAGAAGAAGCATCCGAAAAGGCCGGTGAGGCAGCAAAGGAAGCAGAGGATGATAACAGAGCACCCATGAACTTTGAGCCTGAGGACGAAGAAGCACTGGATATGATCATTCCCAAATATGTAACCAGTCTGATCTACGGCGGTATGATCGAAGCCGTAGCCAGTGAGAATGGTGCGAGAATGCAGGCAATGGATTCTGCAACCAGCAATGCAGAGGATATGATCAGCAGCCTGTCACTGCTTTACAACAGAGCAAGACAGGGATCCATTACACAGGAATTAACAGAAATCATTGCAGGAGCAAATGCAATATCATAGATATCATGACCGATATGGTATCAGTAAACTAGGAGGAAGAAATGGCAGATTTAAAAAGCTCAGGAAAGATCACGCAGATTGTCGGCGCCGTACTGGATCTGAAGTTTACGGGCAGACTTCCCGAGATTAACGAAGCTGTTAGAATTCCTTTGGAGGACGGCAGTGCGCTGACCGTGGAGGTAGCGCAGCATCTGGGAGATGATACAGTCAGATGTATCGCCATGGGTACCACCGACGGACTGAAGAGAGGCATGGATGCAGTAGCAACCGGAGCTCCCATCAGTGTACCGGTAGGTGAGAACACACTGGGACGTATCTTTAACGTACTTGGTAATCCCATTGATAATAAGCCGGCTCCCGAAGGAGTAAGCTATGAGCCGATTCACAGACCGGCTCCTGAATTTGTAGAGCAGTCCACACAGCAGGAACTGCTGGAAACTGGTATTAAAGTCGTTGACCTTCTCTGTCCTTATCAGAAGGGTGGAAAGATCGGACTTTTCGGCGGTGCCGGTGTTGGTAAGACAGTCCTGATCCAGGAGCTGATCAGAAATATCGCAACCGAGCACGGCGGCTATTCTGTATTTACCGGAGTAGGTGAAAGAACAAGAGAGGGAAATGACCTGTATCACGAAATGACAGAGTCTGGCGTTATTGATAAGACGACCATGGTATTTGGTCAGATGAATGAGCCCCCCGGAGCAAGAATGAGAGTTGGTCTTACTGGACTTACCATGGCAGAGTACTTCCGTGATAAGGGTGGTAAGGATGTCCTTCTTTTCATTGATAATATTTTCCGTTTTACCCAGGCAGGTTCTGAGGTGTCCGCACTTCTTGGACGTATGCCTTCTGCAGTAGGTTATCAGCCCACACTGCAGACAGAGATGGGCGCTCTGCAGGAGCGTATCACCTCAACCAGAAACGGATCCATCACTTCCGTTCAGGCAGTTTATGTGCCTGCGGACGACTTAACTGACCCGGCACCGGCTACAACCTTTGCCCATCTGGATGCCACCACCGTATTATCACGTTCTATCGTAGAGCTTGGTATTTACCCGGCAGTAGATCCTCTGGAGTCCACCTCCAGAATCCTGGATCCCAGAGTTGTTGGTGAAGAGCATTATGAGGTTGCCAGAGGCGTACAGGAGATTCTGCAGAAATATAAGGAACTGCAGGATATTATCGCAATCCTTGGTATGGATGAACTTTCTGAAAGCGACAAGCTTGTTGTTTCCAGAGCAAGAAAGGTACAGAGATTTTTATCCCAGCCTTTCTTCGTTGCAGGACAGTTTACCGGACTTCCCGGAAAATACGTGCCGATCAACGAGACCATCCGTGGATTTAAGGAGATTCTGGAAGGTAAGCACGATGACATACCGGAAAGCTATTTCCTGAATGCAGGAAGCATTGATGATGTACTTGCCCGTGTTAAGTAGGGAGGGTACCTATGGCAGATAATCAGTTATTTACACTTAAGATCATTACTCCTGACAGAGTTTTCTATGAGGGAGAGGCCTCCATGGTGGAGTTCAATACCACTGAGGGAGAGATTGGTGTCTACAAAATGCACGTACCGACGACCGTGATCGTAAGTCCCGGTGTCCTGACAATCACAGAGGCTGAGGGACAGAAGCATGCAGCACTGCATGCAGGCTTTGTGGAGATCCTTCCTGAGAAGGTGACCATACTGGCAGAGATCATCGAGTGGCCGGAGGAGATCGATCTGGATCGTGCAGACCGTGCGAAGGAACGTGCCGAAGAGAGACTTCGTTCCAAAACACCGGAAACCGATATTTTGCGGGCAGAGACAGCGCTCCAGAGAGCACTTGCCCGTATTCAGGTACTGAAATAAGCCGGAAAGCGAAAGCAGACGGTGAATATGGAATTGATACGGGGGCAGATAGTATCTGCCCCTGTTTTCCGATTGAGGGCTGAAAAGCAGAAGCCGGGAACAAAAACGGAATGGTGTTCATATGATAAGGATAAAGAAGCCAGGAGTCTTTTTTATGTATGAGCGCAAAATTCTGCCTTTTTATATGACATATCCCCTTCCTCTTTACTACCAGGAGGAAGATACGATCATGAAGGATCTTGAATACCTTCAGCAGATGTATCCGGCAGATGCCAGAAAATATCAGAAGAAAATAGCGGAAATTCTGGATAAACTTGACTATGAAGGCAGCATGATCTATGATGAATTTCCAGACAGATGGCAGTTGTATAAACTCTCTTCCGATATCCTTGACAGGATCAGAAGAGAAGAAGAAAAGGATGAAAGCAAAGAGCAGGCCCCGCCGGAGAAATGGCAGTGGGCAGGTGATCTGATCCAGATCCTGCTTTTTTATGAAATATATAAGAGAAGACACGATTCCCACAGGGGGATTCTGCGGTTTTAGAAAGAGGATAACATGGAAGAACTGAGGATGGCACTAGACCTTCTTCTGTCAGAGGGACTTTCGGAGATTATAATCAGTAACCCGAGACAGAAGGAAGGTACTGTAAAGGTAAAGATAAGACCGGTCCTTTTAAAGGAGCAGCTTATGTTCCAGATAACCCGTTTCCGGGGAAAACAGGTTTTCCATGAAAATTATGACAGAGGACAGACAAAGGAAGAGATTGAGGCTCTTCTGGCAGAGGATTTCAGACAGCTTGAAGGGGAGAACCGGGGAAGAAGGCTTATTGTCCTCGTGAGCAGGAAGGGGAAGATGACAGTGAAATGGTCCGGAAAGCAGACAAAGATGCAGCCGGTCAGGGCAGCAGAGTCCCTTTCCCATAACAGAAAAAAGAAATATCTGCTGGAAGAGGGGATTCCGGTCCCATTTCTGGTTGATCTTGGTGTGCAGACACCTGATGGCCGGATCGTACATGCCAGATATGACAAATTCCGGCAGATCAACCGGTATCTTGAATTTGTGGAGGATATCCTTCCTGTTTTTTCAAAGGATGAGTGTATCCATATCATTGATTTTGGCTGCGGCAAGTCCTATCTGACTTTTGCCCTGTATTATTATCTCCATGAAAAAAAGGGATATCAGATATCGATCACAGGACTTGATCTGAAGGAAGATGTGATCGACCACTGCAGTGCCCTGGCTGAGAAGTATGGGTATGAAGCGCTGCATTTTGAAAAAGGAGATATTGCCGGGTTTACAGGAGCAGACCATGTGGACATGGTAGTGACACTTCATGCCTGTGATACGGCTACAGATTATGCGCTGCAAAAGGCAGTGGACTGGGGCGCAAGGGTTATTCTGTCAGTGCCCTGCTGTCAGCATGAGGTCAATAAACAGATCAGAAATGAAGCACTTGCACCGGTACTGAAATATGGTCTGATCAGGGAGAGGATGTCCGCACTTCTGACGGATGCGATCCGGGCAGATCTTCTGGAAGAGCAGGGCTATGATACCCAGATCCTGGAATTTATTGATATGGAGCATACACCGAAAAACATCCTGATCCGTGCGGTAAAGGGCAAAGGGAAAAAGGATACCGGTATCCGGGAGCTGACAGAGAAGCTTCAGGTGCATACAACCCTGCAGGAACTTTTGGAACAGACGGAGAATTAAATGAAGAAGTATATCATAAAGGCGGTAATTGTGATCGCTGTATTTTTCACGGCAATGACAGTGATCAGCAGAGTGATGAACAAGGGAAACACGGACATGACAGTAGAGATGTCAAAGGCCTCATACCCGGTGATCACAATGCAGTATGAAGGAAAAGAGATCAATACACTGCATGGCTATGCGGATGCCATGGAGATCAATTATATGCGGGAGGCCATAACCCCTTTAATGGAGGGAAGAAGGGTGTCCTGCAAGATTTCGTGCTATGGACGGGAAATAGATGGGATCCGCTATGAGGTCCGGAGCCTTGACGGGGAACGCCTGGTAGAGGATACCAGCATATCAGAATTTTCAGCAGAAAATGATGAGATCACGGTGAGCTTTGGACTGAAGGATCTGATCGACAGCGGCAGAGAGTATATGCTGGTGATGGTCCTTACTACCTCTTCAGGAGATGAGATCCGCTATTATACAAGGGTTCTGTATGGGGATAATTATTATGCGGCTGAAAAGCTGGACTATGTGCTGGATTTTTCAGAGCGTACATTTGACAAGGAGCGGGCAAAGGAGCTGACGAAGTATCTGGAGTCCAATTCAGAGGGTGATAATACAACCCTTGGAAAGGTGACGATCCACAGCAGCTTCCAGCAGGTGACATGGGGAAGCCTTTCTGTCAAAAAGCTGACAGAGCCAAGGATCACGGTCAGGGAGCTGGCGTCCCAGACAGCGAGCATCCTGTTAGACTATACAGTTTATGAAGGCAGCGGAAAAAATACTGTTTATTATCAGGTAGAGGAATTTTACCGGGTACGGTACACATCGGATCGTATGTATCTGCTGGATTATGAGAGAACCATGAACCAGGTCTTTGATGACTCCGGCAAGGTTTTTGGAAACAAGAAGATTTATCTTGGTATCACGGGAGATGAGGTACCTCTTACGGAGAGCAGCGGTGGTGGAGTGGCAGCCTTTGTCACAGGAAGAAGGCTGTACAGCTATAATATTGCAGACAATAAGCTGGCCTATCTGTTTGGCTTCACGGATCGTGACAACCAGGATGAGAGAGACAGCTACGATAAGCATGATATCCAGATCCTGAATGTGGATGAGGGTGGCAATGTGACCTTTATGGTATATGGCTATATGAACCGTGGCCGGCATGAGGGAAAGGTTGGGATTTCGGTTTATTATTATGATGGCGCAGTAAATACCATAGAGGAAATGCTCTATGTGCCAAGCAGCAAGTCACCGGAGCTTCTCATGGCAGAGGTCAAGGAACTGTCCTATATCAATAAGGGCGGTACGCTGTATCTCCTGCTCGACAATGTCCTTTATGGCATCAGTTCCGCCAGCCGTTCCTGTGAGGTGATCGTAAAGGATCTGAAGGAGGGCTGCTATCAGGTATCTGACAGTAATAAGATGGTAGTCTGGCAGAAGGAAAATGAGCTTTATGAAGGAACAGAGCTGATCCTGATGAACCTGAATACCGGGGTACAGAGCCATATCAAAGCCGGAAACGGAGAAGCCATTGCGCCTATCGGATTTATCGAAGATGATCTGATCTATGGAATTGCCAGAAAAGATGATATCGTGCCGGATGAAACGGGAAATCTGGTATTTCCGATGTACAGTGTCAGGATTGAAAATGAAACAGAAGGTGTTTTAAAGGAATATCATCAGGAAGGTATTTATATCACTTCCGGGAGCGTAAATGGAAACCAGATCAATTTAAAGAGAGTGACCCGGACAGAAGCAGGAACCTATGAAGCGGTCAGCGATGACCAGATTATCAATGCGGAAACACAGACGGATAGCAGTAATTATCTGGAAACGGTAGCGGTGGATCTTTATGAGACAGTAACGCAGATCGCACTGAAGGAAGATATCAACACGGATTCCATGAAGCATCTGACGCCGAGAGAAGTGCTTTTCGAGGGTGGAAGAAATATCGTGATCGCTGCTTCCCAGGAGCGGGGCGACAGATACTATGTCTATGGCAAGAATGGTGTGGAAGGCATTTTCATGGATGAAGGAAATGCAGTGAACCTGGCCAGTGATGTTTCCGGTGTGGTAGTAGATGATACCGGTTCCTATATCTGGATGAAGGGCAACCGGAGCCTGAAGAACCAGATCATGGCGATCCAGGGAATGGCAGCAGATGAGAATCAGGGAAGTCTTGCCGTATGTCTGGATACGATCCTTGAATATGAGGGAATCAGCAGAAATACCCAGTATCTTCTGGACAGGGGAGAGGGTGTCCTGCAGATCCTGAAGGATAATCTGGAGCAGACAAGAGTGCTGGATCTGACCGGTGTCAGTCTTGACAGTGTACTGTATTATGTCAATCAGGATATCCCGGTGCTTGTCATGACTGAAGAAGGAGAAGCAGTGCTTCTGATCGGATTCAATGAGATGAACACGGTGCTCATGAATCCGGCAACCGGAACAGTTTACAAGATGGGAATGAATGATTCCAAAGACTGGTTTGAAAAGAATGGAAACCGCTTTATTACTTATGTAAGAATGGAGCAGTAACAGAAAAAGAAGAAACCCCGGAAGTGATGGTTCACGGATCACTTCCGGGGTTTTGTATGGATATCAGTCACAGGCATTTACTGCCGGTAAACGCATCTTTTTTCGTTAGTCCTTAAAGAGGACAGAAGCATATTTCTGCAGGGCAAACAGCAGGAGCATTCCTAGAACACCACAGGAAATGATCTCTCCGGCAGTTACTGTTACAAGGGAAAACCAGATGGGCTTTACCCCGTAGGCGAAGTAAAGAACCGGGGGGATGATCAGGGCATTGGCAAGGATCGGTGGCACGGGAGCCAGCCATTTATACTTGCGAAGAAGCCTTGTGAAAACGGCTCCAAGCAGAGTGGCCAGTGTTCCGAAAATGATATCCGGAAGAGCGCATCCTGTCAGGATGTTTGCCAGAAGACAGCCTACTGTAAGGCCCGGTACTGCTGAAAGGGTAAAGTAGGGCAGGATCGTGAGTGCCTCGGAAAAGCGGATCTGTACAGCGCCGGAGGCAATGCCAAGCAGGTTGGCGATAAAGGTGAGCACGATATAAAGTGCTGCGATCATTGCGGCCTGTGCAAGGCGCAATACGTGTTTGTTACGTGTTTGTTCCATATTTTTCTCCTTTAGTATTTTTTTAACGAGTGGAAGGTCTCGAACACTCGGGCGTGAACCTTTATGAGTATAGCATGAGGTGGGAAAAAGTCAAGTTTTCTGGTATGATAGAGGAAACAGCCGATAAAACAGACAGTGATCATACAGAGTGGGGAATTTATGAAAACGATAAGTCGTGACATTTTCAGAGCGATCCATGAAAATAAATGGCTCAGTATTGAATACAAAAACAAACAGGAAGAAATCACAAAGTACTGGATTGGGATTATAGATGTCAATCCGCTTACAAAAACACTTCTGGTGGAAGGCTTGCATCTGGAGAAGTGCACGATTTTGGAACTGCATATCTATCTGGATTCCATTCTGTCTTCTACAGTGATAGAAGGTTCCTATTATGAAGTGCCGGAAGTACTGAAAGAGGATATCTGCATGAATCCTCACCGGTATGAGTCCATTTTTCATAATGTATCAAATCTGAAGCTCCTGAATTACTATATAGACTGCAACAGGCTGGATGCGGTTCCCTATAAAACAGAATACAGCCTGCTTCGCTATTTTGACGGGGACTGTATCAGAAGAGGGGATTATCATCTGACCGGCGAGCAGTTCCGGGAGATCGTTACCGGTTTTCAGTATGGCAGTGCCAATACTGCCGGCAGCAGGAGGATCAAACAACTGGCGCTGAATGTTTTAAGTGTGCCGGTCAAACAGGGGCTTTATGTGCTTGCCTACAGGGGAATGAGCCTTGATGTGAAGAACAGATGTCTTAAGCCGGCAGATGAAGTGACGATCTGTACGGAGTTTACGATAGATGGAAGCCAGCAGAGTATCCGGAAATTTCTGGATGCAGACGATTATGAGTTACTGAACGATTTTGAGAAGAACGCAGAGCTGATCAAGGACAGGATCACAGAGTGCAACAATCAGATCAGAGGTGTGGATGATATGCCATACCTTATAGCGATCGGAAGGAACATCCTGCTGGATCTTCATGAAGAATACAGAGCGATCGATGAAATGTTCCAGAAGGATGAGGTGACAGCCCCGATACAGGCCTTTTTCGGAAATCTTGTGCAGGAGCCCGCCAGCAGAAAAGTATTCCCGATCGCACTCTTAAATAAGCAGATCAATCTGGATCAGCTTTTGGCCATTCATAATGCGATGAAATATCCGCTCGCCTATATCCAGGGACCGCCGGGAACCGGGAAAACCAATACGATCGTCAACACACTGGTAACGGCCTTTTTTAACGAGCAGACAGTTCTCTTTACTTCCTATAATAATCATCCGATTGATGGAGTATGCGAAAAGCTGCAGAATATCCCTTATGGAAAGAAAGGGATGATTCCTTTTCCGGTGATTAGGCTTGGCAGTGATGACAGGGTGGCAGCGGCGCTTGACTATATCAGGGAACTCTATGAAAGTACCAGAAGCATTAATGTTTTCGAAGGAACACTGGAAAAAAGAAAATCGGACAGAGTAGCCAGGACAAGAAAACTGACAGCACTTTTGCAGAATTATGAGGAACGACTGCGGCTCCTTGAAACTGAGGAGGCGATCCGCAGTCTGATGGATTCCAATAAACATCTGACTTTTCAGACACAGCTTCAGGGTGTGCAGTTGACACAGGTAAAAGAAAAGATCAGCAAAACAGAGGATATTACAGATGAAGAAGCATTGAAGCTGGTATTAGAGGATGAAGATGCCTTTAAAAATTATCTGTATTATACGTCTGCCAAGTGCATCAAGCGTCTGCAGGAGCCTAAAAATACAGATCTTCTGGATATCGTGTATACGGAAAGCAAAGAGAAAAAGGTAAAAGCCTTCAATGATTATCTGAAAAAGGAAGAAAATCTGAAGAAATTCCAGAGGATCTTTCCCATTATTGCCACAACGTCTATTTCGGCACACAAGATCGGAAATCCGGGTGTTCATTTTGACATGGTGGTGATGGATGAAGCCAGTCAGGGAAATATTGCAGTTTCTCTTGTTCCGATCCTCCGGGGAGAAAGCCTTATGCTTGTCGGGGATCCGCAGCAGCTCAATCCGGTGATCCTGCTGAACCAGATTGAAAACCTGAAGCTCCGGAAGATGTATCATATTACAGATGAATATGATTATATCAAAAATTCTATTTATAAGGTTTATCTGGCGTGTGATTCTGTCAGCAGGGAAATTCTGCTGAGCCACCACTACAGGTGTAATGAGAAGATCATTCAGTTTAATAATAAGAAGTATTATAATAACAAGCTTAAAGTATGCAGCCAGAGTAAGGAACAAAGGCCGCTGACCTTTGTGGATGTACCGGATAATCAGACTTACAGTAAGAATACGGCACCGCTTGAGGCAGATGAGATCGTGAAATATGCTGCCATGAACAAGGATAAAAAGATAGCTGTTATCACCCCTTTTGCCAATCAGAGGGAGCTGATCAATGAAAAACTGAAGGAAAATGGACTCTCCGATATTTCCTGCGGGACAGTCCACGCTTTTCAGGGAGATGAAAAGGATGTGGTTCTTTTTTCTCTGGCACTGACAGACAGGACAGGACGGGGAACGTATGAGTGGCTGAAAAATAACAAGGAACTGATCAATGTGGCGGTATCCAGGGCAAAAGAGCGTCTGATCGTGCTTTCCAGTGATCAGGAGCTGGAACGGCTGCATGCCGGCTCTGATGACGATGATCTGTATGAGCTGGTACAGTATGTGAAACACAATGGGGAAACAAAGGTCACGCCAAAAACCAACGCATCAAGAGCGCTTGGGATCAAGCCGTACAGCACGGAAACAGAACAGGCCTTTCTGGAGAATCTGAACCATGCACTGGATAATGTGCTGAATACCAATCAGAAGTGTATCGTACAGAAAGAAGTCAGCATTGCTCATGTATTTCAGGATAACAGTTCTTATAATGATCTGTTTTATACAGGAAGATTTGATTTCGTGGTCTATGAAAGACAGGGAAGAACCAAAGTGGATATCCCGATCCTGGCGATCGAACTGGATGGAAGAGAGCACCAGGAAAATGCTGTTGTCATGGAGCGTGACAGGAAAAAGAATGAGATCTGCCGGGAGCATGGTTTTGAACTGATCCGGATCGAGAATACGTATGCAAGAAGATATCAGTTTATGAAGGAGATATTGATGAAATATTTTGCAAGTGTGAAATAGGGTAAGAAGGGCATAACCCCTCAGGATACTTCATAGAATGTAAAAAAGTATTCTGAGGGGTTTCCTTTGAAGGATTATATTGAAGAGAGAGCAATCGATATTGCAGGGTATATCATTGAAAACAATGCAACAGTAAGGCAGACAGCCAAGGCATTTGGGATTTCCAAAAGTACAGTGCACAAGGACGTGACGGAAAGACTGGTGCAGATCAATCCCTCCCTTGCCATGGAGGCGAGAAAGGTTCTCAATGTGAACAAAATGGAGCGTCATATCAGGGGCGGACTGGCAACCAGAGAAAAATATCTGCATCAGCACGAGATGAGTCTGCAGTCCTGAAAATAATTTTGACAAGGCTTCGGAAGATAGCATATAATGATGTGGAGCAGGGATGGAAAGGGAGGCTTCTTTCTTTGCCCCGCATGATTAAATATGCTTTCAACAATCGAAAGAGACAGAGGAGAAGCAGCGTGGAAAGAGAAACAGTTATCGTACTTGACTTCGGCGGACAGTATAATCAGCTGATCGCCAGACGTGTCAGAGAATGTAATGTATATTGTGAGGTACATCCTTACAGCATGAGCCTTGAGGACATCAAAAAGATGAACCCGAAGGGCATTATTTTTACCGGAGGACCCAACAGTGTATATGCTGAGGAGTCTCCGAGATGTTCCAAAGAAATTTTTGAACTGGGAATTCCAATTCTTGGTATCTGCTATGGTTCCCAGCTTATGTCCTACCTTCTTGGAGGCAGTGTAAAGACAGCGCCTGTCAGCGAGTATGGTAAGACGGAAGTAACCGTGGACAAATCCTCTGTGCTTTTCCATGATGTATCAGAAAAAACGATCTGCTGGATGAGCCATACAGATTATATTGAGGCAGCTCCTGCAGATTTCAAGGTAACAGCTCATACACCGGTATGTCCGGTAGCTGCAATGGAGAATCCCGAGAGAGGACTTTATGCAGTGCAGTTCCATCCGGAAGTTATGCATACACAGGAAGGTATGAAGATGCTTTCCAATTTCGTATATCAGGTATGCCACTGCAAGGGTGACTGGAAGATGGATTCTTTCGTAGAGACAACGATCCAGCAGATCCGTGAAAAAGTAGGAGACGGCAAGGTGCTCTGTGCACTGTCCGGCGGTGTGGATTCCTCTGTGGCAGCAGTCCTTCTGGCAAAGGCAGTAGGCAAGCAGCTTACCTGCGTATTTGTAGATCATGGTCTTCTTCGTAAAAATGAAGGAGATGAGGTAGAAGCAGTCTTTGGACCGGAAGGTCCTTATGATCTGAACTTTATCCGTGTGAATGCACAGGAGCGTTTCTACAGTAAGCTTGCCGGTGTGGAAGAGCCGGAAAGAAAGAGAAAGATCATTGGTGAAGAGTTTATCCGTGTCTTCGAGGAAGAAGCAAAGAAGATCGGTAAGGTAGATTTCCTGGTACAGGGTACCATTTATCCTGATGTGATCGAGAGTGGTCTTGGCAAGAGCGCTGTGATCAAATCCCATCACAATGTAGGCGGACTGCCGGATTATGTAGATTTCAAGGAGATCATTGAGCCGTTAAGACTTCTGTTCAAGGACGAGGTCCGTCGTGCAGGTCTTGAACTTGGTATTCCGGAATATCTCGTATACCGTCAGCCGTTCCCCGGCCCCGGCCTTGGAATCCGTATCATCGGAGAGGTTACTGCCGAGAAGGTGCGTATCGTTCAGGACGCAGATGCAATCTACCGTGAGGAGATCGCCAAAGCCGGCGTGGACAAGGGTCTTGGCCAGTACTTTGCAGCCCTTACCAACATGAGAAGCGTTGGTGTCATGGGTGATGAGCGTACCTATGATTATGCAGTGGCACTGAGAGCCGTGAATACTTCCGACTTCATGACAGCAGAAGCTGCACAGATTCCCTGGGAAGTACTTGCAAAGGTTACCAGCAGGATCGTGAATGAGGTGAAGGGTGTGAACAGAGTCATGTATGACTGCACCGGAAAGCCACCGGCGACGATAGAGTTTGAGTAAATAGGTAAATCCCTATAAAGCCCGTATTTATGGGATTTGTAGGGATTTTTAAGATGGCGATGGGTACGATTTGGGTACAAAATTTTAATTTTGGGGCATCATTGGTTGCTGCTGTACAAAACATATTTTTTGGGGGACACTATTAATCATATTAATAAATGTGTCTTGTCCAAGCATTTTAACTAAATTTGCTATTTGTTGTGTTTGTTGTTGCTTGTCGTAGTAAAAGATAGTAGTTTGAACACCGTCTCTATCTATAAAATCTTTAATTACATCTTTGTCAGTAATATCTAATGAGTGACCGAAGATATAGACATTGTTAGGAAGGTTTGTGCCAGTTTCTCCGAGAGTTGGATAATTTCGGAACTTATGCGTAATGTCATCCATCTTTGCAATCCAGTTTCGATAGAGAAATCCAGTCTCATTTATGACCCTTTGTGTAAACTTTTTATAGATATTATAATTGGTATGTTGGTCCTTTTCATACGTAGAATAGTATTCATCGATTCCAAGTACCATATTGTTAGAATCAATATTATCTTGTGTTTCTCCATGCAAATAGTGTATTTTTACTTTATCGCTATTGACATACAGTTTTTCATAAGTATGTGTATAATTGAAACATAAAATGGAATTTGCATTGGTGTTTATAATATCTTGAGATAATATATTTATAGGTTGCTTTTCTACACATTCAAGTAAATAGATTTCCATACATCGAACAAAACGCCTTAGGTCATAATATGATTTATCTAAAAAATCTCGGTATGTCGGTATGTGAGATTTGTCTGGATATTTATTCGCTATAAATGCTTCAAATTTCAATTTTGATAAAAAGCTCTTTAGTTTTTCATTCTCATCAGAAGATTTAATGTCAAATGGTATGTATAGGTTTTCTTGAAATCTATCTATTTGCTCAATAATGGAACTTATTTCGCTTTCAAAATCAATCCAATTAATTCCTTTCATTTTACCTTTAGTATATATGTCCAGTAAGTATTCATACCAGACGTTATCGGTTAGATTATCATAAATTTCTTGTACGAGCAAATTGGAATTGGATGCACTTTTATGTAGATTAGGTTGTCTTGTTGAAAAAGCATTTTCAACATATTTTTTGACATAATTAGGTGCGTTATAATTATTTAAGTGTTTACTGATAAAAGATGGTTGATCTCCCATCCAAGTCGAAGTTATTTTAATAATTCTAAGAAATTCTAAAATGTCTGTATATTTAGTAGGCAAGTTATGAGCTAAATCAAAACCATTACCAATTATTAGTATATTCATTCTTCTTCTCCTTTGTTTTCTGGAAGTTATTTTTCTTTTTGATTCAATCCAATTTTATCCATAACCTCATCATGTGCCTTCTGAATTTTTAGCCGTTCCTGCCATGGTTCCGACTCCGGATAAATATCCATCCAAAGGTTAAAGTCAGCCTCCGCTTTCAGCAGAGTTTCCCCACGTTTCTTAACATCTTTTATTTCATTGCATTTTTCAACTTCTTCCATATATTCTTCATAACGATCTAACCATGATCGCATCAAAGACAATGTTCCAAAGCTGATTCCAACCATATCATTTCCATCTTTATCCTGGTATTCAAAGAGTTGTCCATCGTATTGCCGGAATATCTGA
>CACXDC010000189.1 GCA_902766365.1 uncultured Lachnospiraceae bacterium
CTTCCAAGCTGTCCATTGCAGCCTGTAACAATTATCTTTTTCATTCCTTATGTCCTTTCCTTCAAAAGCTATAAGCTCAGTTGTTTCTATTTTACCCTTATTTACGTGTTAATACAAGCCTTCATTCGTTGTAACAATTTTTTAATATTTTTGTATAACAAATTACATATTTTCTAGTGACGGTCATTTTCTTCTGTGTTATAATAACGGTTATGTGGCATGAACGCATATGCTGCTACCAAGAAGAAAGTGAGGAGATTTAAAAGATGAAAAGATTACAAGTGCTCTTTCTTGTAGCCTTGTCTTCATCTCTTTTATTGTTCGGCTGTGGCAAGTCAGAAGAAGAAACCGCAGTACAGCCTATTGTTCAGCCTATTGTTGAACAGCAGCCGGAAAAGGAAGAAGACAGTTCCTCTGAAGAGGCCGAGACAGAAGAAGATCTCGATACACCTCCCGCAGAGGGTATGGTCAGAAGCCGTCTGACAAATGAATGGGTTGATGAGGATGTTGCAAATACACGTCCTATTGCTATCATGATCCCCAACTCCAAGACTGCAAGCCAGTACAGTATCTCAGATGCTTCCATTCTTTATGAATGCAATGTTGAAGGAAGCATGACCCGTCTGATGGCTGTGTTTGAAGACTGGAAGAACCTTGAAAAAATCGGTAATATCAGAAGCTGCCGTGATTACTACTTATACTGGGCATTTGAATGGGATGCTATTTACATCCACTACGGCGGACCTTTCTACATAGATGATCTGATCGGCCGTTCCGATACCCAGAACATCAACTGTATCGACTATGGCAAGGCATCTTACAGAGACACCGCCAAGAACTCTACAGATAACGCATTTACAAGTGGCTCCCTGGTCGAAGAGGCTGCAAACCACTATGGTTATCCTCTGACATACAGAGATGGCTATGCCGATGCAAATCATTACCAGTTTGCAAGCAGCTCTGAGCCTAATACACTGGAACAGTACAGTGATGCGATCGATGCTTCCAAAATTGATCTTTCACCTGCTTATCCTGTGACCAACTGTTACTTCATTTATAATGAAGAAACCGGTCTGTATGACAGATATCAGCACCTTTCCGGTGACAGCGATGGTCCTCATATCGATCTGGCTAACAACAAACAGTTGGCATTCAAGAATGTCCTGATCCAGAATACTTACTTCGAAGTAAGAGACCAGAAGGGTTACCTTTCCTTCCAGTGTCATGATACCACCAGAGATGGCTGGTTCTTCACAAATGGCAAGGGAATCCATGTAACCTGGGAAAAGACATCCGACTACGGCGCTACCAGATACTATGATGATAACGGAAATGAGATCAAGCTCAATACCGGTAAGACCATGGTATGTATTGTTGAAGATGGCGACACCTTTAACGTAGATGACAAGTCAATCGAATCCAATTAAGATTTATCAAAAAAGAGAACAGCTACGCTGTTCTCTTTTTTTGTTTGCTATTCACCAAGTCCGCTCTCAATCGCATCCACTAATGTCTTCAAGGCTATCTCTTCATCCTCGCCATCGCAGATCACTTCGATCACATCTCCGCTTTTCACACAGGCGCCAAGCACACTGAGTACACTTTTTGCATTCGCTGTATTCCCTCTGAATGTAAACGTGATCAAGGATTTGAACTGCATCGCTTCCTTGCATAAGATACCTGCCGGTCTTAAATGCAACCCGGTGGGATTTTTGATAGTCACCTTCTGACTTACCATAACAATATCCTCCTAACATCCCATATCATTCTTTGCTATAACTACAACATAATGTTCTGAATCAGATCTGCCAGCTCCCTGGCATCTTTTTCAATCATCTGCTGATCCTTGCCCTCTATCATAACACGCACAAGGGGCTCTGTCCCGGATGGTCTGATCAGCACTCTTCCCTCACCGGCAAATTTCTCTGTCAGTTTTTCAATGGCTCCCGCAATCTCAGGATATTCCGTGTATTTTTCCTTCTTGTGGTTTGGAACCTTTGCATTCACAAGTGCCTGTGGAAGCACCTCCATGACAGATGCCAGTTCTGAAAGCGGCTTTCCCGTTTCCACCATAACCTGAAGCAGATGCAGCGCACTTAAAAGCCCATCTCCGGTTGTATTTTCCTTCAGGAAAATAATATGTCCGGACTGTTCTCCTCCAAGGCTTGCGCCTATTTCCTTCATATGCTCCAGCACATAACGGTCCCCAACCTTGGTCTGATCTACCTGAATTCCATTCTTTTCCGCCATCAGGAAAAATCCCAGATTACTCATTACCGTTGCCACGATCACATCTCCGGCAAGTTCACCCTTACTCTTCATGTGATTACCTACAATAGCCATGATCTGGTCTCCGTCAACTACATTACCAAGCTCATCAACTGCCATCAATCTGTCTGCATCACCGTCAAAGGCAAGACCTACATTCGCTTTTTCATAGACCACCCTTGCCCTGATCTCTTCCATATGTGTGGAACCACAGTTGGCATTGATATTGGTACCATCCGGCATATTATGAATGGCAACTACATTGCCGCCAAGTTCTTTTAATGCTTCTACTGACGTATAATAGGATGCGCCTTCTGCACAGTCTACCACGATCTTTAATCCCGTAAGATCTACATTAACAGACTGAATGGAATGATTGATATATTCTTCCCTGGCATCTGTACGGTATTTGATCTTTCCTACATTAGCGCCAATCGGGAATTTGATCCCATTCATATTATTTTTGATCAATGCTTCAATTTCATCTTCCAGCGCATCCGGAAGCTTATATCCATTTCCATCAAAGAATTTAATTCCGTTAAACTCAACCGGATTGTGGGATGCAGAAATCACTACACCTGCATCTACCTTATACTTTCTTGTAAGATAAGCTACTGCCGGTGTCGGGATCACGCCAACATAAACAGCATTTGCTCCTACGGAGCATGCACCTGCCATCAGTGCGTTTGCAAGCATATCGCCTGAAATTCTGGTATCACATCCTACCATGATGGTCGGCTTATGATTGGTCTCCTTAGAAAGTACATAAGCACCTGCC
>CACXDC010000190.1 GCA_902766365.1 uncultured Lachnospiraceae bacterium
CTGTGGATTTGTAGGAGCAGGCGGTGGCATGATGATGCTTCTTATTCTTACAAGTGTTCTTGGCTATGAGCTGAAAACAGCGGTAGGGACCAGTGTATTTATCATGGCCTTTACGGCACTTACCGGAGCAGTTTCCCATTTTGCTATCGGAGGGATGCCGGATATTACGGTGTTTCTCCTCTGTGTTGTATTTACTCTGATCTGGGCCAGGATCGCAGCGGTGTTTGCCAATAGGGCAACACCGAAGACACTGAACCGGGTAACAGGTATAATCCTTGTGATCCTTGGAATTGTGGTAATGCTGTTTTCTTTGCTGACGAAATAGTGTTATGATAGGAAGCAGGGAGCAGTAAAAAGAAAAAGGAAACCGGGGGAAAATTATGTTTACTGAGAAACAGATACAGCAATATTTGGAGAGGATCAGTTATATGGGAGAAATCAGAACAGATCTGAAAACCCTGAAGGAGCTGCAGATCAGTCATCTGATGCATATCCCATATGAAAACCTTGACCTTATGAATGGAACAGCGATATCGCTTGCACCACCGGATCTGTTTGATAAGATGATCATACGGCACAGGGGAGGCTTCTGCTTTGAATTGCAGGGACTGTTTTATTATCTGCTGCAGGATCTTGGATATACAGTAAAGCAGTATGCCGGACGGTTTATGGATGAACCCTGGCATATCCAGATGAGGCGCCACAGGATCCTGGTTACAGAACTGGAAGGAAAAAGATATGTATGTGACGTCGGGGTACGCAGCGAATCACCAAGAATTCCCCTGGAACTGACAGAAGGGCTGGTGCAGTCTGATGGGATCAGCGAATATCGTTACGGCAGAGCCCCTTTTTATGGATGGGTGCTGGAGCAGAAGGAACCACAGAAGGAATGGAAAACACTGCTTGGATTTACAGAAGAACCGCAGATAGATGCAGATTACGTGATGCCCTGCTTCTACTGTGAGAAGCATGAGGATTCCACCTTTAACAAATTTATGAAGATCTCCCTGTTCACCAGGGACAGTGATCTGACGATTGTTGGAAATACATTAAAGGATTACCGGCAGGGAAAGGTAGTTTTAAGAAGGGAACTGGAGACGGAGCGGGAAGCAAAGAGCGTCCTTAGCGAATCTTTTGGAATCGTGGTTCCAGAATGCTACAGGACGCTGTACAGAGGCAGTCTCTGATCTTCTTTAGCAGGTCGGTTGTTCTGCCAGATCCTTCCGGTACAGGAAAACACCACCTGCCATCAGCAGGATCGTAACACCCCAGGAAACCGGGAAGACGACAAACAGGCTTTCCAGCGTATGGAAATGCCGGAATACAGTAAAGATCCACAGGATCCGCAGCAAGCATGTGCCAATGACAGTGAGGGCGGCGGGCAGGGCGGAGTGCCCACGTCCCCTTAGAACACCGGCAGGTACTTCGTAAAGTCCGCAGACCGGCTCGAAAAACAGGATCAGCATGATCCGGGTACAGGCTGCACGGATCACGGCAGAGTCATTGCTGAACAGATGGCAGAACCATTCCCGGAAAACGGTCAGGGGAACGATGATCAGGGAACTGAACAGGATACAGAAAAGGAGGCAGAGCAGAAAAACCCTGGTGCATCTGTCTTTTTTTCTGGCAGCGAAGTTCTGGCTGGTGAAGGTGGTTGCTGTCTGCCCAAAAGCGGTGATCATGTAATAGCCGAAATATTCAAAATTCATGGCGATCGTGCTCCCGGCAGTTGCGATGGTGCCGAAGCTGTTGACAGAAGCCTGTACGAAGATATTGGCGAAGCAGAATACGGCTCCCTGCACAGCAGACGGGACGCCGATCGAAAGCATATGGAGGAGCTGTTTTCCATGAATGCGAAGATTTCTGAAATTCGTGTGAAATTCTTCCGGTTCTCTGTACAGCCAGAACAGGACAAGGGCTGCAGAAAAGGCTGTGGCGATATCTGTGGCGATGGCAACACCTGCAACACCGAGGTGGCAGACGACAACAAGAAACAGGTTCAGAAGGACATTTAAAAAGCCTGAAGCTGTAAGCGCCAGAAAAGGGCGTCTGCTGTCACCCTTTGCACGGAGGATGGCAGAGCCGAAGTCATAGAGCATCAGAAAAGGAAGCCCTGCGAAATAAATACGAAGATAAGTGGTCGCAGCAGTCAGTACAGTGGCAGGTGTCTGGATCAGGGTAAGGAGCGGACCAGAGAGAAACTGACCGGTGAGAGCAAGGAGGATACCCAAAAGAAGGGAAAAGGAAAGAGCAGTATGGAGGATGTCCGGGATCTGTTCTTTTTTGTTTTCTCCGATCGCTGCAGCGATCATGACATTGGCACCTACAGACAGCCCGGCAGAGATGGTGACAAGGAGTGCCACGATCTCGCCATTTGTTCCAACGGCAGCCAGGGCATCAGCATTTTCAAAATAGCCGACAACGGATGTGTCGGCAGCGTTGAAGAGCTGCTGGAGCATGCTGCTGAAAGCAATGGGCAGGGCAAAAAGGATCAGTTTGCCGGCCAGGGGACCGGAGAGCATATCTATGGATTTTTCTTTTTTCATCAGAAGCATTCCTTTCGGTATTTCATTCTTGTAAAATCATAACCCATCTATTAAAATGAGAAAAACGAATATATTTAATGAGATGCATCAAAAAAAGGAATATAAAATGGATCATAATATTCAAAAATATATGGCTTTTGTGAAAACTGTGGAGACAGGCAGCTTCACGAAAACAGCAGAAGAACTGAATTATACCCAGTCATCTGTCAGTAAGATGATCGCAGATCTGGAAAAAGAATGGAATCTGGTGCTGCTTGAGCGTGACCGGAACGGGGTGCATCTCACCTCGTCCGGAGAGCAGATCCTTCCTTATGCAAGAATGCTGATCGAAGATTATCGTAAGCTTCAGGAGCACGTGGATGGTATGAACGGAATCCAGGAAGGAACGATCCGGATCGGCACCTTTTCCAGTGTGGCGATCAACTGGCTTCCGGCTGTTTTTGAAAGATTCCAGAGTGATTATCCGGGAATACGCTATGAAATGCTTCTTGGAGATTATGAAGAGGTGGAAAACTGGATTGAAGATGGCAGGGTGGACTGCGGGTTTTTAAGCCTTCCCGTAAAGCGGGATTTTGATACGCTTTCCCTGAAAATGGATGAATACCTGGTGGTGCTTCCAAAGGGGCACAGGCTGACAGAAAAAGAAAAAATAGACATCGGAATGCTGGAGAAGGAGCCTTTCATGCTGCTTGAGCATGGCGGCAGGACAGAGGTGACGGATCTTCTTGAAAAGTATCAGGTGCATCCGGATATCCGGTTTACCACGTGGGAAGACTATGCCATTATGGCTATGGTGGAAAGAGGGCTTGGGATCAGTATCCTGCCGCAGATGATCCTTAGGAGGATCCCTTATGAGATAGAGATCAGGAGCCTTGAAAAGCCGTATTACCGGGAGATCGGAATCGCCGTGAAAAACAGGAAAAGGATGTCTCCTGCCACGATGAAATTTTTTGAATATTTAAAATACCGGGAATCCTGAAAAGAGAAACGCATAATTCCTTTGGCATTTCCACATACTACCCATACAGTACAAATATGGAAAGTGATTGGAAAACAGGAGGACATTTATATATGAAGGCTACAGGAATTGTCAGGCGTATTGATGATCTTGGCAGGATCGTTATCCCGAAGGAGATCAGAAGAACACTGCGGATCCGGGAAAGTGACCCGCTTGAAATATTTACAGATAAAGAAGGGGAGATCATCCTGAAAAAATATTCACCGATCGGTGAGATGAATACCTTTGCGAAGCAGTATGCGGAAAGTCTGTGTCAGGTGTCCGGGCATGTGGCAGTGATCACAGACAGGGATCAGATCATAGCTGTATCAGGCGGGTTCAAAACAATTCTTGGCAAAGATCTGAGCAGGGAGCTTGAGGATAAACTGGAACACAGGGAAACACTGGTGGCATCCAGAGAAGAAAAGAGCTTTATTCCATTAATTGAAGAAAATATGGAAGAGTTCTGCTTCGAAGTGATCAGTCCTATTATATGTGAGGGTGATGTGATCGGTGCAGTGATCCTGATCTCCGGCAATGAAAAGGTAAAGATGGGAGAGGTAGAAAGAAAACTGGTCCAGTCTGCTTCCGGTTTCCTTGGGAGACAGATGGGCCAGTAACGAATCAGGGTTCAGATTTTAAGACGCTTCGTAAATCAACTACCGGGCTGTCGTATTGAACATGATCAGCGCTTTCCGTTCACTCGGATCGCCCATTTCATAGAAGCTCTTTCCTGTGCCGTTCAGACGGGAAAGGGCTACCTTACGGTTGGCTTTCTTTGGCTGGTCAAAGATAAAGGTAATTCCTTCTGTATGATATTCGGCATCAAATTCCGGATGCCCCGGTTCTTCGTAAAAGGGATCGAATAACAGAAGACAGTCGTCTTCCACGCCGGTTGCAAGTACATAGTGGGGTACCTCCAGATAAAGGCGCAGTGCAACAGCCCCCCCTTTTTCAAGGGCATCCAGGACAGCACTTCCCTCGGTGAGAACAACATCAGAGCCGGAAATGGTATAGCAGGAGATCGGGAAATTCCGCATTTTTCCAAAGCGTGTCAGCCAGTCAGCCATAAATTCCATACAGGCAGGAGAAGTACCATGCTTGCATGGCTCTCCAAGGTCATTATAGCTGTCCATGCCATAGGTCATGATCCCCTTGATCATATCCGGATAGATTTCTTCTCTTTCAAACAGATAGCGGATCCCGTTTGTGACGGAAACAGGTGCGCAATCATATTCAGATGACTGATAATTTAATAAGTTTTTCATATAAAATACCTATGTACCTTTTCGAAGAAGTATAGTAAAATAAAAAACTGCAAATCACAAGTTCTATTTTAAGCACATCTCTTGACTTTTGTAAAGTGCATAAGTATAATTAAGCCACTATCTATATAAGAATACTAGGAAATAGATGGAGACAGGAGGAGAATATGAAAAAGTTTCATGCAAAATCAGGAAACAAAGTACTGGCACTGATGCTGGCAGCAGCTATGGTACTTGGTCTTGCCGGCTGTGGCAGCACAGATACACCGGCTGAAGGCACAGGTGATGCCACAGCAGAAACAGGAACTGCAGGAGAAGCAGCTTCCGGTGAGAAGATCGTTAATATCGGAGTTACAGACTCTCTGGGAAGTATCAATCCCTTTGTTATCGATCAGACATTTATCAATAAGTATGCAGTGGATCTGGAGTTTCTTCCACTGGTTGACTTCGCAGAGGATCTGAGCTTTGAGTATCTGCTGGCAGATTCCATTACCACAGAAGATAACAGAAACTTCATCGTTCATATCAATGAGGATGCGACATGGTCAGATGGTACACCCATTACTTCCGAGGATGTGACCTATTCCTTCCTTCGTCTGGCAAGTCCGCTGGTTGCCAATGCAACTCTGGTTTACGGTGTATTTGAAGGCGTAGATTCCGAGACAGGATTTGTGGAAGAAGGGGCTACAGAGGTTTCCGGTGTAACCGCTGTTGATGAAAAGACAGTACAGTTTACCACCAAGGAGCCCATGAGCATGATCACATTTATGAGCTCATATGCAGCATACTTCCACACGATGCCGAAACACATCATTGAGAATATCGCTGAGGGCGAGCTGACCACAAATGACTGGTTCAATCATCCTGATGTTGTCAGCGGACCTTATATGGTAACTGATTACGATACCAATCACTACATTTCTTACGTAGCTAACGAAAATTACTGGAAGGGTGCACCGAAGATCGGCAAGATGAATTTCAAGATCCTTGATGCCAGCCAGGTATACTCCAGTCTGCAGTCCGGTGAAATTGACGTTACAAGCCATACCATGACAAATATTCCTCAGGAGGACAATGACAGTATTGATGCCCTGGAGAATGTAAATGTTGTTTATGGTTCTCCTGTAACCAATCAGTCTGTATTTATCCAGACAAAGAATATTCCGGATGCCAGAGTGCGTCAGGCACTTGTTTATGCGATCGACAGACAGAAGATCGTAGATGATCTGCTGAAAGGACATGGTGAAGTGATCGATGGCTTTGTATCATCAGCAAGTCCTTATTATGATGACAGCATCACACCGATTCCCTATGACCCTGAAAAGGCAAAAGAGCTTCTTGCAGAAGCAGGCTGGGACGGATCACAGACACTCCGGTTCTTTGTAAACTCCGGTGATGGTACCTTCGTAAATGCCGCACAGGTTATGGTAGCACAGTGGGCGCAGGTAGGAATCAAGGTAGAGGTCCAGACAGTTGATCTTGCTACACTGATGACGATGGCAGGTGGTATGGATTATGATCTGTTTGCTGTACAGTACACCTACCCGCCGATTGATCCTTCTGTAGATATTTCATGGCTTCTTGGCGGTGACGAGAGCTGGACCGGTTACAGCAATTCTGCGATCGATGATGCGCTGGCACAGGTTGGCTCTACCGATGATGCGGCAAGCCTTAAGGATCTGTATTCCATCATTGATAAGCAGACACAGGAAGATGTACCGATGTTCTCGGCTTATGTGATCAGTGCACAGGGCGCAGTAAACAAGAGACTGACCAATGTACATGCCAATGTATATGGACTGTTCAACAACATCCAGGAATGGGACATTGTTGAATAATTAAAAAGAAATGTAAGAAATCCAGATACCGCAGGCCGGAGAACCGGTCTGTGGTATTATCCATATAAAGAGAGAGGAAATACCATGTCACATTTACTGGAGGTAGAAGGGCTTACTACTGTATTTACAGGAGACTACGGGGAAACGACCAGTGTGGATCATGTCAGCTTTCAGGTTGATGAGGGAGAAGTGGTCTGCATCGTCGGCGAGTCAGGCTGCGGAAAAAGTGTCACCAATCTGTCTGTTATGGGGCTTCTGTCAAGGGGCGGCAAAGTAACAGAGGGAAAAGTGATGTTTGAAGGAAAAGATCTGCTTGCCATGTCGGAAAAGGAGCTTGATAAAATCCGCGGGGATCAGATGACCATGATCTTCCAGGATCCTTTGACTTCGCTGAATCCTGTATTTACAGTAGGCAATCAGATCATGGAAAGCCTGCGGGTTCACAGAGGTCTTTCAAAGGATGAGGCCAGAAAGCAGGCAGAGGAGCTTCTCTCGAGAGTTGGTATGCCGGATGCAAAGGGGACTATGAAAAAGTATCCCCACACATTATCAGGAGGAATGAGACAGCGTGCCATGATTGCCATGGCGCTTTCCTGCAGCCCGAAGCTTCTGATCGCTGATGAACCGACAACGGCGCTGGATGTGACGATCCAGGCGCAGATCATGCAGCTTTTAAAGGAACTGCAGAGAGAAAACAAAATGGCCATGATCCTGATCACCCATGATATCGGACTGGTAGCGCATATGGCAGACCGTGTCATCGTTATGTATGCAGGGCAGATCATTGAGGAAGCACCGGTACGGGAGCTCTTTAAGCATCCGAAGCACCCCTATACCAGGGCACTGATGGATACGGTTCCGACGATCCGGGATACGGCAGAAAGACAGCTTAAGGCGATCCCTGGTATTGTGCCGGAGAGTTACGATCATATTCCGGGCTGCCGTTTTGCAGACCGCTGCAGCCATCGCAGACCGGAATGCGACAAGCCACAGGAAAACTATGAATTTGGCGGCGGCCATACCGCAAGATGTATTGTAAGGAAGGAGGGAGGTATCCAGGATGAATCATAACAAAAGCGAAGAGAAGATACCTCTGCTTCGGATTGAAAATTTAAAGAAATATTATCCCATTAAAGGCGGGATCATTACCCATACCACTGGTTATGTGAAGGCTGTAGACGGTGTCAGCTTCCAGATTTATCAGGGAGAAACACTGGGACTTGTAGGTGAGTCAGGCTGTGGCAAATCCACCATAGGAAGGCAGCTTGTGGGACTTGAGAAGCCTACAGACGGGACTGTATATTATAAGGATCATGACCTTGGCAGGATGAACCGGAAGGATGTAAAGCCTTTCCGTACCAAGCTGCAGATGGTATTTCAGGATCCTTATTCATCCTTAAATCCAAGGAAACATATTTATGAGATCCTGGCACAGCCCATGCTGTATCATGGGATCTCGACGAAGGACAGTGTGGAAAAGGATATCCTGAACCTGCTTGATATGGTAGGACTGCCAAGAAGTGTCCTTGGAAGATATCCGCACGAGTTTTCGGGAGGACAGAGACAGCGTATCGGGATAGCCAAGGCACTTTCCCTGAATCCTGAATTTATCGTCTGTGATGAACCGGTCAGTGCGCTGGATGTATCGATTCAGGCCCAGATCCTGAATCTGCTGCGCAGTCTGCAGAAGGAACTGGGACTGACACTTCTGTTTGTAGGACACGGACTTGGGGCTGTCAATTATGTCAGTGACAGGATTGCAGTCATGTATCTTGGGAAGATCGTGGAAATGGGAGAAGCCAAGGAGCTGTTCAGAAATCCTGTGCATCCCTACACCAAAGCCCTTCTTTCAGCAGTGCCGGTACCGGATCCGGATGAAAGAGAAGAAGGAAAGAAGATCCTGATGGGAGAAGTGGGAAGCAGTATCGATCCCCCTTCGGGCTGCCGGTTCCATCCAAGGTGTCCCTATGCCACAGAGATCTGCAGGCAGAGAGAACCGGGGATGCAGGAGACGGCACCGGGCAGTGGACATCTGGCTGCCTGCCCTATCGTTATGACAGAAGAAAGCAGGAGGGAAGAAGCATGACCAAATATATTATCAAACGGATTCTGATTGCTATTCCTGTGCTGATTGGAATTACCATTATTGACTATGCTATCATGTGTCTGGCAGGAAGCCCGCTTGAAATGCTGAAAGGGCCAAGGGTATCAGAGGCGGCAGTGGAAGCCAAGAAGATCGCCATGGGACTGGACAAGCCCTTTTATATCCAGTATTTTGTATGGCTTGGACAGCTCCTTCACGGGAATATGGGGTATTCGGTGAAGTCCTACCAGCCGGTGGCAGAGATGATCAGAAGCCATCTGGGACCAACTCTTCTTCTGATGGGAGTTTCCCTGATCGTGAGCCTGATCCTTGCAGTGCCGGCGGGTATTTACAGTGCGATCCATCAGTATTCCAAAGGAGATTATGCTGTGGTGACAGCTTCTTTTCTTGGAAGCAGTATTCCGGGATTTTTTCTGTCTCTGCTCCTGATTTATATTTTTACGATCAAGCTAAAGCTCCTGCCTTCCAGCGGAATGATCACGCTTGGTACAAATGGCGGCGCAGCCGATGTGGCAAAGCATATGGTGATGCCGGTGATCGTTCTTGCCACATCCATGGCAGGAAGCAATATCCGTTATATTAGAAGTGCCGTACTGGAGATTCTGCAGCAGGATTACTTAAGAACCGCAAGAGCCAAGGGAATCGGAAGGTTCCGTGTGATCTATAAGCATGCACTGAGAAATGCACTGGTACCGATCGTAACGGTAATCGGTATGGAGATCCCCATGCTGTTTGGTGGTGCAGTTATCATAGAACAGGTATTTTCCTGGCCGGGACTCGGGCTTATGACCATGAGCGCCATTATCGGAAGGGATTATCCTGTGATCATGGGTGTCTGTCTGCTTTCGGCAGTAGTAGTCCTGATCGCCAACCTGGTGACAGATATTCTGTATGCGCTGGTAGATCCTACCATCTCGCTGAATTAAGGAGGATGCCATGAAAAAGGAAAAAGAAAAAAATCTGACAGAACATGGTATGCCCGGTAAGGATATAACCAGTGAAAGCTATCTGCAGACTGTGTTCCGGAGGTTCAAAAAACATAAGCTTGGCATGGTCAGCCTTGTCGTATTTATCGTTCTTGGGCTGGCAGCTCTTTTTGCACCTGTCCTTGCACCCTATGATCCTAATGAGATCGCCGGATCTTTCAGCGGTGCGCCGTGCCGGGAGTTCCTTCTTGGAACAGATCAGATCGGAAGGGATGTCCTGAGCAGACTTCTGTATGCCATGAGAATTTCCCTGCTTGTCGGGATCATGGCGACACTGATCTCTACAGTGATCGGCGTGGTTCTGGGGTTAGTTGCCGGATATTTTGGCGGCGCAGCAGATATGGTAATCATGCGTTTTACAGATATGGTCATGTCCTTTCCCTATATCCTGCTTGTACTGGTAGCAGCAGCGATTTTTAAACCGGGACTCTGGAGTATCATCCTGATCCTTGGCTTCGTAGACTGGCCGGGGATTGCCAGGCTGGTCAGAGGAAACGTACTGAATTTACGGGAAACGAACTTTATCAAAGGAAATCTGGTAGCAGGCATGTCATTAAAGCATATACTGTTTTCCGAGATCCTTCCCAATACAGTGGCACCGATCCTTGTGTACGCGACCTCGGTGCTGGCTCTTTCCATGCTGGATGAAGCAGCGTTAAGCTTCCTTGGTATGGGCGTACAGCCGCCGACTGCCAGCCTTGGCAATATGTTAAACGGAGCAGAATCCCTGACAGTCCTGACAAAGCAGCCATGGCTCTGGGTTCCGCCGGGACTCCTCATAGTGATCCTGGTCATGGCAATTAACTTCATTGGAGATGCTCTGCGGGATGCAGTGGATCCGAACAGCAAATAAGACTGAGGAGCAAGGAGATACGATTATGGAAGGCAAAGAACTGGAAAAGAAAACGGAACAGCTCAGGCAGGAATTACAGGATGCTTTTTTCTGGTTCCACAGGCATCCGGAGCTGTCTTATGAAGAATATCAGACGACAGAAAAGATCCGGGAATTCCTGACAGAGCATGGAATTGAGATCATGGAGTCAGAGCTGGAAACAGGACTCATAGCTGTGATCCATGGAGAAAAAGAAGGGGCTGTACGGGCGCTCCGCTGCGACATAGACGCACTTCCTGTTCTGGAGGAAAGCGGTGTTCCCTACGCTTCCGAGACAAAAGGGAAAATGCATGCCTGCGGACATGATTTCCATATCACGGCGGGACTGGGCTGCGCCGTGCTTCTGCAGAAAAAGAAAAAAGATCTTTCAGGAACCATAAAGATCATCTTCCAGCCGGCAGAAGAATCTGCCAGAGGGGCAGAAAAGATCACAGAAACTGATCTGATCGATGATGTAAAGCTGATCTGGGGCTTTCATGCAGATCCCACCAATCCGGTAGGAACCATTGGGATCCGGGAAGGCTATGTGGCAGCGGCAGCAGACCGTTTCCTGATCAGAATTACGGGTAAGGGGTGCCACGGGGCACATCCGGATACCGGTATTGATCCGATCCCGGCAGCAGCAGCTATGGTACAGGCCTTCCAGACGATCGTGACAAGGAACAGCGATGCTTTCCATCCGACTCTGATCAGTGTGACAAGGATAGAAGCGGGGAATACCTGGAATGTAGTGCCGGAAACAGCAGAACTGGAAGGTACGGTACGGACCATGAACCGGGAAGACCGTGTGCTTTTTCAAAAAAGGCTTCAGGAGATCACAGAGCTGACGGCCGCAGCCTACGGGGCAAAGGCAGAGTTTCAGTGGTATCCGGGATCTCCGGCAGTTTACAATGACCCGGAAATGGCAAGGATCGCAGAAGAAACAGCAAAAAAACAGAGCCTTCTGACAGTACCGGAAGAAAGCTCCATGGGCGGCGATGACTTTTCCTTCTATGAGGAGAAGCTGCCAGGCTGTTATATTAAGATCGGTATCGGTGTAGGGCCTGCTATCCACCAGCCGGGATTCAAGGTGGATCCGAAGATCCTTCTCCCGGCAGCGGAATATCTGACAGCTCTTCTGATAGAAAATGAGTAAGCTGTGAAAATTTATGGTCAGCTCATCTGGTCAAGCAGTTCGATCTTGGTATCGTAGAGCTTTCTGGAAAGATCCACATAGACCTGATGAGGATTGACGAAACGCCTTGTTTCATCCCAGAGGGTATCCTGTTCCTTCATGCAATAGGAGCGGATATCCATAACCTTGGGTGACTCATAGCAGCATTTGCCATCTTTGAATACAGGAATGAGCAGTTCTCTTAATGTAAAGCTTCCGGCAGGGAGCTTTGTTTTTTTCCAGGGTTCAGAAGGATCAAAGAGAAGAAGTGGTTCGTCCTCACTGAAGACCTCATCAACAAGACAGATCAGATCTGCCTTGATCTTGCCGGTTTCTTTTTCGTAAACACGGTAAATCTTCTTGTTGCCGGGATTTGTTACCTTTTCACTGTTTTCAGAAAGCTTGATCTTGGGAATGAAATTGCCGTCCTCACCCATAACGGCAGCCAGCTTGTAAACACCGCCGAATGCCGGGTTATCCTTGGCAGTGATCAGATTGGTTCCGACACCCCAGGAAGTGATGGCTGCACCCTGTGCCTTCAGGGATTCGATCAGATATTCATCAAGGTCATTGGAAGCGGAGATCACAGCATCCGGGAAACCTGCTTCGTCCAGCATCTTACGGGCTTTCTTTGAGAGATAGGCAAGGTCGCCGCTGTCCAGACGGATTCCGTAGAAGGTAAGAGGAATACCGGCATCTCTCATTTCCTGGAAGACACGGATCGCATTGGGAACACCGGACTTTAAGGTATCATAAGTATCTACGAGCAGAATGCAGGCAGTAGGATACAGGTCTGCATAGGTTTTAAATGCAGTGTATTCATCCGGGAAGCTCATGATCCAGCTATGGGCATGGGTACCTTTCACTGGTACATCAAAAAGCTGTCCGCACAGAACGTTGGAGGTGCCGATACAGCCACCGATCATGGCAGCTCTTGCTCCGTAAATACCGGCATCCGGGCCCTGGGCACGGCGCAGACCAAATTCCATGATACCGTCGCCCTTGGCAGCATAGCAGACTCTGGCAGCCTTGGTGGCGATCAGACTCTGATGATTGATGATGTTCAGGATCGCAGTTTCTACAAGCTGTGCTTCCATGATGGGAGCGATCACCTTGACAAGAGGCTCCCTCGGGAAGATGACGGTTCCTTCCGGAATGGCATAAATATCACCGGAGAAACGGAAATCAGCCAGGTAGTCCAGAAAGTCTGCATCAAAAATGCCAAGACCGGAAAGATAGCGGATATCATGGTCGGAAAAATGAAGATCCTTGATGTATTTTACGAGCTGTTCCAGTCCGGCAGCAATGGCATAGCCGCCATCACAGGGATTATTGCGGTAAAAGGCATCAAAGATAACAGTTTCATTGCGGTCCTTGTGCTTGAAGTAGCCCTGCATCATGGTGAGCTCATAAAGATCCGTAAGCAGGGTCAGGTTTTGTCTGTCCATAAGATTCTCCCTTCTGAGACATGGTTTAAAAGTAATCTGAAAAATAAGGCTTCTCAGCCGGAATCAGACGTTCCAGCCAGGTCAGCATATAATATTCTGTTTTGATCTTCTCGTGGTCGTACAGATAAGTTGGTCTTTTATATCCCATCATCATGGTGGTCAGGGTATTGATATTCAGTTCCACAACATTGATGGACTGGTTATCTTCAACCTGTTCGCAGACTGTCTCCCCATCATGCCAGGATACCATATAGTCGCCTTCGTTCCAGGGAGCCATCTCATCATGTACCTTGAAATGGATCTTGAAGTCCTCAGGAGTAACCTGGTAAGGAAAATCCGACAGGAATTCCTTTACATTGATAATACGTCCCATAATATAAGGAGCAATGGTTTCTGTGATCTCACTGTCCTCGAACAGGTAAGCCATAGGTTCACCGGAGAAATTGTTTCCTTTGACCTGGGTGATCATGGAAAAGTGTGCACTGATATAATTCCAGAGTCCGTAGTTGGCTTCCAGGTTCAGATAGACCATTTCCTTGATATGGAAGATCTCATTGGCAATATAATAAGTAACATAACCAAGGGGCTTGTGCTCCTTGCTATAGTAAACAGCAACGATCATATCATCATTGTCCCAGCGCCAGTATTCTTCCCAGGAAAGGGTATCACGGATCATACAGCCATGACGCTGAAAGGCAAAATAAGAATGTACATTATGATAATCCTCAGAATCCAGGCTGACACGTTCCACCATGCCGGGAACCGGTCTGGCTTTTGGAAGCTGCACATCCTTTACATTGAAGGTAAGCTGATCGGAACAGATCTCCCAGCCCATTTTCCGGTAAAAGGGAATAGAATAGGGGCAGAGAAAAGAAATGGGCATCTGCTGTTTGTTCATATAATCAAGAACCCGGCGCATGAGGGAATGGATCAGGCCTCTTCCGGCATACTCCGGATAGGTTGCCACACCGGTGATGCCGCCCATATCCATGATATTGTCATAGACATTGACCTGCATATGGTAGACAACGATCATGGAAGCCAGTCGTTCCTTGTAGAACCAGCCAATGACATAGGCCTCTTCCAGAATGGGACGTTTGGCATATTTGATCTCATCCTGTGCCCAGCCGGTTTCAAACAGTTCTTTGGTCGTGACCTGAAAGGCGTATTGCAGCAGGGCATTGAACTGATCCAGATCGCCCTTGTCAAGCTCACGCATTCGAAAGTCACCGTTTGTTTCCAGATAAATAGGTGTTTCGTTTTGATCCTGCATAATAACTGTCCTTTTCTTAGTTTGCAACTTCAAACAGTTCCATTTTACAACAGGAAGAAGAAGCCGTCCATGGGATTTTTGCCTTCAGGGCATAAAATGCGGTGTACCTCTTGACAAATTCCGTTTTTATGGTGTAATTTGAGAAAGTACAGACCAAATGGCTATGACGAAGACAGTAGCTGATTTTTGAACGTGACAGAGAACCGGGGCAGGTGGGATCCGGTACCAGTAGAAGGTCAGTGAATATCACTTCTGAGCTGCAGACTGAAATTGAACATTTACAGGAGTGGACAGTATTTTTCAAAAGTAAGTTTTTGCCGGTGTCCTCCGTTAAGGGAAAACATATGAAACCATAAGCAGAAGGCTTTGGCGTGTATGGTGTAACAGGTGGTTAACGTGGAAAGATCCCGTCCTTTTACAGGACGGCTTTTTTATTTTCACAGAAAATATGTCACTAAGGTGGCCAGGTGAAGGCGAAGGATCCTCCATGCGGGATTCTGCTTCATAATTTAAGAAAGAAAGGAAAAGATCATGTATCAGAAAGTATCAAATGACCTGAATTTTGTCGATCGTGAAAAAGAAGTTGAAAAATTCTGGAAAGACAATGACATTTTCAAAAAAAGTATGGAAAACCGTAAGGAAGGACCGACCTATACCTTTTATGACGGACCTCCGACTGCCAACGGAAAGCCCCATATCGGACATGTGCTGACACGTGTTATCAAGGATATGATCCCCAGATACCGTACCATGAAGGGATATATGGTTCCCCGTAAGGCAGGCTGGGATACCCACGGACTTCCGGTAGAACTGGAAGTAGAGAAGGAACTTGGACTTGACGGTAAGGAGCAGATCGAAGAATACGGACTGGATCCTTTTATCCGCAAATGTAAGGAAAGTGTATGGAAATATAAGGGAATGTGGGAAGATTTTTCCGCAACTGTCGGTTTCTGGGCTGATATGGATGATCCTTATGTTACTTATCATGATGATTTTATCGAATCTGAGTGGTGGGCATTAAAGCAGATCTGGGACAAGGGGCTTCTTTATAAGGGATTTAAGATCGTTCCTTACTGCCCCAGGTGCGGAACTCCTCTTTCCTCCCACGAAGTGGCACAGGGCTATAAGGCAGTCAAAGAACGCTCTGCAGTAGTACGTTTCAAGGTAAAGGGAGAGGATGCTTATTTCCTGGCATGGACAACAACCCCCTGGACACTGCCCTCCAACGTGGCACTCTGCGTGAACCCGGATGAGACTTACTGCAAGGTAAAGGCAGCAGACGGCTATACCTATTATATGGCAGAGGCACTGCTTGACACGGTACTTGGCAGACTGGCTGAGGAAGGTAAGCCTGCTTATGAAGTACTTGAGACTTATAAAGGAAAAGACCTGGAATACAAGGAATACGAGCCGCTTTATGCCTGTGCAGGAGAATGCGCAGAAAAGCAGCATAAGAAAGGTTTCTTTGTAACCTGTGACAGCTATGTAACCATGACAGACGGTACCGGTATCGTTCATATCGCACCTGCTTTTGGTGAGGATGATGCACAGGTAGGACGTAAATACGATCTTCCTTTTGTACAGTTTGTAGACGGTAAGGGTGATCTGACAGCGGAGACTCCTTATGCCGGACTGTTTGTAAAGGATGCGGATCCCAAGGTACTGGTAGATCTTGATAAGGAAGGCAAACTTTTCGATGCACCAAAGTTTGAGCATGATTATCCGTTCTGCTGGAGATGCGATACTCCGCTGATCTATTATGCAAGAGAATCCTGGTTCATCAAGATGACAGCTGTCCGTGATGATCTGGTACGCAATAACAAGACAGTAAACTGGATCCCGGAATCAATCGGAGAAGGGCGTTTTGGCAACTGGCTTGAAAATATCCAGGACTGGGGCGTATCCCGTAACCGTTACTGGGGAACTCCTTTAAATATCTGGGAATGTGAAGGTTGTGGACATCAGGAATCCATCGGTTCCAGGGAAGAGCTGTTTAAGCTTTCAGGCAATCCGGCAGCAAAGACGGTAGAGCTTCACAGACCTTACATTGATGAGATCACCTGCACCTGTCCTGAATGTGGCAAGACCATGAAGCGTGTACCGGAGGTAATTGACTGCTGGTTTGACTCAGGAGCAATGCCTTTTGCACAGCATCATTATCCGTTTGAAAATCAGGATCTGTTTAAGGCACAGTTCCCGGCACAGTTTATTTCAGAGGCAGTAGACCAGACCCGTGGATGGTTCTATTCCCTGATGGCAGAATCCACACTGCTGTTCAATAAGGCTCCTTATGAAAATGTCATTGTCCTTGGACATGTACAGGACGAAAACGGACAGAAGATGAGTAAGAGTAAAGGAAATGCGGTAGATCCTTTTGACGCACTGAAGACCTACGGCGCCGATGCGATCCGCTGGTACTTCTATATCAACTCCGCACCATGGCTTCCGAACCGTTTCCACGGCAAGGCTGTTATGGAAGGACAGCGTAAGTTCCTCGGAACCCTCTGGAACACCTACGCATTCTTTATCCTGTATGCGAATATTGATAATTTCGACGCTACAAAATATACACTGGAATACGATAAACTTCCTGTTATGGACAAGTGGCTTCTGTCCAAACTGAATACAGCAATCAAGGAAGTGGATGATCATCTGGATCATTACAGGATTCCTGAAGCTGCAAGAGTACTGGACAACTTTGTAGATGAGATGAGTAACTGGTATGTGCGCCGCTGCAGAGACCGTTTCTGGGCAAAGGGCATGGAGCAGGATAAGATTAATGCCTACATGACACTGTATACAGCACTTGTTGAGATCTGCAAGTGTGCAGCCCCCATGATCCCGTTCATGACAGAAGAGATCTATCAGAACATGGTATGCAGCATTGATAAGAACGCACCGGAAAGTATCCATCTGTGTGACTTCCCTGTGGCAAATGAGGCCATGATCGACAAGAAGCTGGAAGATAATATGGAAGAGGCTCTTGATATCGTAGTAATGGGCCGTGCAGCAAGAAATGCCGGAGCCATCAAGAACCGCCAGCCGATCGGAACCATGTATGTAAAGGCAGCCCATGAGCTGAATGATTATTTCAAGGCGATCATCGAGGATGAGCTGAATGTCAAGGAAGTAGTATTCAAGGAAGATGTCAGTGACCTGACAAGCTACAGCTTCAAGCCACAGCTCCGTACAGTAGGTCCCAAGTATGGCAAACAGCTTGGCGGCATCAAAAAGTATCTGGAGGAGATCGATGGCACAGCAGCAATGAAGCAGTTAAAGAGTGAGGGTGCTCTGAAGTTTACAGTAGACGGCACTGAGGTTTCCCTGGCAGAAGAGGATCTGCTCATTGATGTGGCACAGAAGGAAGGCTTTGTAACTGAGGCTGACAATTATGTAACGGTTGTCCTTGATACCAATCTGACACCTGAGCTGATCGAAGAGGGATTCGTATATGAACTGATCAGCAAGATCCAGACTATGCGTAAGGAATCCGGATTTGAAGTTATGGATCATATCCTGGTATCCTTAAACGGCAATGATAAGCTTTCTGAGATCGCAGCCAAGAATAAGGATGCGATCTGCGGCAAGGTACTGGCTGAGGATATTGTATCCGGCAGAGAACTTTCTGTTTCCAAAGAGTGGAATGTCAATGGTGAAAAAGTAACCATCAGCATTGAAAAACAGTAAATAAAAATGAAAAATGCTCCTTCTATGGAAAACCATCTATGGAAGGAGCATTTTTACATATATTTTACGGGATGGGAAAGCCACAAACCACGGGTTTTCCCTTGTGATTTGCATATGATTGTAGTATAATGCAGATTGTGTATGTAAAAAGGTGGAAAAAGTGATTCTAGGTGGAGGAGAAGAAAATGGCAAAAAAGACGGTACCAGTATCAGTTACTTTTGATAAGGACCTGTTTAAGAGAAGCGTCCTGTACAATATCAAGACACTGTACAGAAAAACTCTGGAAGAGGCAACACCCCAGCAGGTATTCCAGGCAGTGGCCTATGCGATCAAGGATGCGGTAGTAGATAACTGGATGAGAACCCAGGAGGAATATGAAAAGCAGGATCCCAAGACAGTATATTATCTGTCCATGGAATTCCTGATGGGTCGTGCCCTTGGTAATAATATCATCAACCTGCAGGCGCAGAAGGAAGTAAAAGAAGCTCTTGATGAGCTGGGACTGGATCTGAATGTAATTGAAGATCAGGAGCCGGATGCAGCTCTTGGAAATGGTGGACTTGGCCGTCTGGCAGCCTGCTTCCTTGATTCCCTTGCAACACTTGGCTATGCGGCATATGGCTGTGGTATCAGATACCGCTATGGTATGTTCAAGCAGGAGATCCGTGATGGTTATCAGGTAGAGGTTCCGGATAACTGGCTTGTTGATGGCAATCCATTTGAACTAAGAAGACCGGAATATGCCAAGATCGTTAAATTTGGTGGATATGTAAATGTCCATATTGATGAAAATGGAAGAAGCAATTTCGTTCAGGAAGGCTATCAGAGCGTAAAGGCGATTCCCTATGACCTTCCAATCGTAGGTTATGGCAACGGTATCGTAAATACTCTGCGTATCTGGGATGCTGAAGCAGTAGAGTGCTTCCAGCTTGATTCCTTTGATAAAGGGGATTATCAGAAAGCTGTTGAACAGGAGAACCTGGCAAGGAACATTGTCGAGGTTCTTTATCCCAATGACAATCACTATGCTGGTAAGGAACTTCGTCTGAAACAGCAGTACTTCTTTATTTCCGCATCCGTGCAGGAAGCAGTTTCCAAATATATGCGTAAGCATGAAGATATCCGTAAGTTCTATGAAAAGGTTACCTTCCAGTTAAATGATACCCATCCTACGGTAGCAGTGGCAGAACTGATGAGAATCCTGATGGATGAGTATTATCTGACATGGGATGAGGCATGGGAAGTAACGACTAAGACCTGTGCTTATACCAACCATACGATCATGTCAGAAGCACTTGAGAAATGGCCCATCGAGCTGTTCTCCAGACTGCTTCCCAGAGTATATCAGATCATTGAGGAGATCAACCGCAGATTTATCCTGAAGATCCAGGAGATGTACCCGGGTAATCAGGAAAAGATCCGTAAGATGGCGATCATCTATGATGGACAGGTGAAGATGGCGCATCTTGCGATCGCAGCAGGCTATTCTGTGAATGGTGTTGCAAGACTTCATACAGAGATCCTGAAGCATCAGGAGCTGAAGGACTTCTATGAGATGATGCCTGAGAAGTTTAATAACAAGACGAACGGCATCACACAGAGACGTTTCCTTCTGCATGCAAATCCGCTGCTTGCTGACTGGGTAACAGCTCATGTTGGAGATGACTGGATCACAGATCTTCCAAAGATCAACAAGCTGAAGGTTTTTGCTGATGATGAAAAGTCGCAGCAGGAATTCATGAATATCAAATATCAGAATAAGGTACGTCTTGCAAAGTACATTCTGGAACACAATGGTATCGAGGTTGATCCCCGCTCCATCTTCGATGTACAGGTAAAGAGACTGCATGAGTATAAGCGTCAGCTTCTGAATATCCTGCATGTTATGTATCTGTATAATCAGTTAAAGGATAATCCGGACATGGATTTCTATCCGAGAACATTTATCTTTGGTGCAAAGGCAGCGGCAGGCTATTACAATGCCAAGATGACCATTAAGCTGATCAACTCTGTTGCAGATGTGGTTAACAATGATCCTGCAATCAACGGTAAGATCAAGGTAGTCTTCATTGAAAATTACAGAGTATCCAATGCGGAGATCATTTTTGCGGCAGCAGATGTATCCGAGCAGATCTCTACAGCAAGTAAGGAAGCCTCCGGTACCGGTAATATGAAGTTTATGCTGAACGGTGCACTGACACTGGGAACCATGGATGGCGCCAATGTGGAGATCGTAGAAGAGGTTGGAAAGGAAAATGCCTTTATCTTCGGACTTTCTTCTGATGAAGTTATCAATTATGAGAATAATGGCGGTTATGATCCTACTGAGATCTTTAACAATGACCCTGACATCAGAAGAGTACTGATGCAGCTGATCAATGGAACTTATGCACCTGGAGATCCAGACAGATTCAGAACCCTGTACAATTCTCTGCTGAATACCTTAAGCACAGCCAAGGCAGATACTTACTTTATTCTCAAGGACTTCCGTTCCTATGCAGAAGCACAGAAAAAGGTAGAGGCTGCTTACAGAGATGAAAAGGGCTGGGCAAGAAGTGCCATCCTCAACGTGGCATGCAGTGGTAAGTTTACTTCCGACAGAACTATCCAGGAATATGTAGATGATATCTGGCATCTGGATAAGGTAGTACTTCCTAAGAAGACAAAATAGATTTCAATCTGGTAATGTGAGAGAAGTCCGGTTGCAGAAAGTGAAAAGAAAACCGTCTGACTGATCAGGACAGATAAAAAAGACATGAGCCCGGCAGGATGTACCTGCCGGGCTTGTTTGTTATGCAGGAGAGCCCATAGAGGCTGGGATTCTGCATAATAAGAAGTTTTAAATATACATAACGCAAAATATACAAAATATAAATATATTTTTAACATTACTATATTATATAATGCACAAAATGTCGAAGATTGTCAAGAATATATTGTATAAATTTTCTAAAAAGATTATTTTTTTGAATAAATATTACGGATATTCCCACAAACAGGACAAAACAGACATGTTTAAGAAGAAATATCGGAAGAACGTCCGGATTCCAGTTCCCGGATCCTGGCCTGCAATGCAGAGATAGCAGCATCCTTTTCAGAGATAGCAGCATCCTTTTCAGAGATAGCAGCATCCTTTTCAGAGATAGCAGCATC
>CACXDC010000191.1 GCA_902766365.1 uncultured Lachnospiraceae bacterium
CCACCGCAGTTTATGGATCAGAAAAAATAATTTTGAGACCAATATACAATGAATCAGGAGAAAGGAACAGGGATTACCTGTTCCTTCTTTAGTTGCGTGACTTTTAGCCGGATTTTGCAGTACTTTGGTATCAATTTATAAAAAATTAAGTATTTTATCAGTGACGGAATATCGAGAATGTGATATACTTGCAAGAAGAACAAGGATATAAGAATTATAAACAGGAAACGCTAATGGAGGTTTGAAAATGACCAAAGCAGAAATTTTAAAGGCCGAAATTTTAAAGCAATACAAGAGTGTCAGACAGTTTGCCCTCGAGATGGGAATCCCCTACAGTACTCTTGTGACCGCTCTTGACAGAGGGATTGAGGGTATGGCATATGGAACAGTGATCCGTATGTGTGACAAACTGAGTCTGAATCCGGTTGACTTTTCTTCTCTTGAGAAGGGAGAGTCATTAGGAGAGAGAATTCTTGAAAACAGAGTTATGCAGTATTACGTGCTTCTGAACAAGAAGGGACGTAAGAAGATTCTTGAAATGATGGAGGATTATTCACAGCTTGACAAGTATAAGGAGCTGTAAGGATCCTGAAGAAAGCGGGAGTCTTTGAAAAGGGTACCGGATATATCGGTGTATCCCAAAATGACAACAGAAACAGAAGAGAAGTATAAAAGAAAACATCACTTTCCGGTCTGAACTGGGAAGTGATGTTTTTTAACAGTAATAATTGAACATCATACCGCTGTAGGCACTGGCTGCATAGGGAGCAGGAAAGTTGTGCCCGGGATTTTTGTAGGCAACGATGGTCTTTTCCACATACTGCATGGGATTCAAAGAGACATCTTCTATTTTCTTAAGGATAGAATCCGTGAAATCCTTAAGGGTATCATAACCGTGAAAGCCTTTTTCGGAAAGAGCGGTCTGCGTGAATAGGTTCTTATCGAGGCTGAGGGAACCATCTTCCTGCCTTGAGATGCCAAGCTCTGAAAAAGACTGAGCATACTGTGAGGACAGATGATTCATTTCACGGAGAAGCCGGCGGCTCTTGTGATAATCCACATCGTAATTGCTGACAGAGCCGAGGAAGGAATTGTAGCCATCAATCAGATTGGAGATATTCTCAGTCAGGGATTCTACATCTGTTTTCAGGCTGAGCTCAGCAGTATCCTCAGGCGAAGTACTTGCTGCGTGCAGGGTAACCTCATATAGTTTCTCAATCGTAAAATGGTTGGAAGATGCCTCCCTTGGTTCTCCATTCAGCGTAAATTTCGCATTGGAAGGGGAAACAGCTACTGTATTTAAACCAAAGTATGCTACACTTCCGGCTTTCTTACTGGTGCTGTCATCGGAAATGACAAAGTGGAAATCCTGTCCGTCCTTAAGACCGGTAGAGGCATCGGTGAGCCGCAGGGCACTGTTCTGACCTTCGATCAGTACATCTGCCTTAAGCCCAATGTCTGCACCGGAGATCAGTCTCGCGAGACGTTCCTGTACATCCTTGTTGGTTTCGCCCTGGCGGATGTTATATTGAAACTCATAGTTCAGATCATTGACCAGAACATCAAAGGAATAGGAATCCTCCGGCAGATCTGCGGGACTTGCTGAAGGAAGAAAGCTTCCTATATTGATCTGACCGGTGGCCAGATTTTCTACAGAGATCTGGAAAGAGGGAACTTCTTTCTCTGAGGCATCTCCGATAAAAGAGGTTTCCACAAGATCCGGATTACTGGAATAGGCAGTCTTCTTGTTCAGTAGATCCGTGCGGTCAAGACCGCCAAGGGAAGCAATGGTATTTCGAAGCTGCCTTGCATTTTCCTTCAGGCTGACAGCAAACTGGATCGATTCATCATTTGTTTCCGGAAGGTAAAGAGGGGATTCTTTGTTCAGTTTGAGGATGGTATTATAGATGCTTTTCAGTTCGCTTCGCTTATGAGCATCATAACGGGTCGTGCCTTTTGGTGCATAGGCCGAAAGATAATGATTATAGATCGTATGCAGAGCTGCACTATAAGCCATAACTGCCCCTCCTTTCTTCCATGAGTATCATTCTGTAAGGGAATCCATTCCCTGATAATTAAACTTAGGGCATAATAACTCACTTTTATGGTATAATCTTAGCATGAGAGGGGTGGAAATTCAAGTGCAGGAAGCGTAAAATACGCAAAAAATAAGAAAAAGATCGGGAAATCAGTTGACGGGGCAGGACAGATATGTTATAGTTATCGGGCGAGATGAGATTTAGGTCTTTTTTTTATGCTCAAAATCCGGTAAAAGATTGGAGGAATTACAATGCGTACTAAGATTACTTTAGCTTGTACAGAGTGCAAACAGCGTAACTACAATACTACAAAAGATAAGAAAGCACATCCGGACAGGATGGAGACTAAGAAGTATTGCAGATTCTGCAAAACTCACACATTACACAAGGAAACCAAATAATCTGATTGCATGAGAATGCAGCTTTGCGTAAGAAAGGAGTAGAGATGGCAGATTCCGCTAAGAAAGAAAAAGCGAATAAACCCAGCTTCTTTAAAGGCTTGAAGGCAGAGTACAAGAAGATTGTATGGCCTGACAAGAACGAGGTGCTGAAGCAGTCCGTTGCTGTTGTCTGCATTTCTATCGTACTTGGTGCAATTATCGCCGTGCTGGATTTCCTGATGCAGTACGGAGTGGATTTCCTGACAAGTCTGTAAAGTGAGGGTGAGATAATATGGCAGAAGCAAACTGGTATGTAGTACATACCTATTCAGGGTATGAAAATAAAGTCAAAGCCAATATCGAGAAAACCATCGAGAACAGACATCTGGAAGAAGAGATTCTGGAAGTTCGTGTGCCCATGGAAGATGTTGTTGAAGTGAAGAACGGTGCCAAGAAGACAGTACAGAAGAAGCTGTTTCCCGGCTATGTTCTGATCAACATGATCATGAATGACGACACCTGGTATGTGGTACGAAATACCAGAGGCGTTACCGGGTTCGTAGGACCTGGAAGCAAGCCTGTTCCGCTGACAGAAGCAGAGATGAAGCCCCTTGGCATCAAGACAGAGAACGTATCTGTTGATTTCGCAGAGGGAGATACCATTGCTGTTGTGGCCGGTGTCTGGAAGGATACGGTCGGTGTTGTTCAGCGTATGGACTTTGGCAAACAGACAGCGACCATCAATGTAGAACTGTTCGGCAGGGAGACTCCTGTAGAGATTGGTTTTGCAGAAGTGAGAAAAATGTCATAGGATTGATATTTATTAGGAAGTGTTCCACAAGAAACTTCTTATTAAATATAGGAACAAAGTAAGGTCTGCACATGTTCGCAGACAGTGGGAGCAGAACTTCGGATCGCAGCAGGTACTGCACTGAAGGAATGCGCCATACCACAATGCATTTATTGCATTATTATAGGAGGTGCCACAATGGCAAAGAAAGTAGAAGGATACATTAAGTTACAGATCCCTGCTGGTAAAGCTACACCAGCTCCCCCGGTTGGTCCTGCACTTGGACAGCACGGAGTTAACATCGTTGAATTCACAAAGCAGTTCAACGCAAGAACCGCTGACAAGGGTGATGTGATTATCCCTGTTGTTATTACCGTATACGCAGACAGAAGTTTCAGTTTTATTACGAAAACTCCCCCGGCTGCAGTTCTTTTAAAGAAGGCCTGCAACATTAAGTCTGGTTCTGGTACACCCAATAAGACAAAGGTAGCAACTATTTCCAAAGCTAAGCTTCAGGAAATCGCTGAGATGAAGATGCCTGACCTGAATGCAGCAAGCGTAGAAGCTGCTATGAGCATGATCGCTGGTACTGCAAGAAGTATGGGTATTACAGTAGAAGACTAATAACAAATTAATGGCAAGTGGGAGACTTAAGCGTCGTTTGAACCATAGGAGGATTGAATAATGAAACATGGAAAGAAATATACCGAGGCTGCAAAGCAGGTAGACCGTGCAGTTGCTTACGAACCTGCAGATGCAGTTGCATTAGCTAAGAAGACAGCAGTAGCTAAGTTTGATGAGACCATCGAAGTTCATATCAGAACAGGTTGTGATGGACGTCATGCTGAGCAGCAGATCCGTGGTGCAGTTGTACTGCCTAACGGAACTGGTAAGACTGTTAAGGTTCTGGTATTTGCCAAGGGCGACAAGGTAAATGAAGCAGAAGCAGCAGGTGCAGATTATGTTGGAGGAGACGAGCTGATCCCCAAGATCCAGAATGACGGATGGCTTGATTTCGATGTAGTAGTAGCTACACCTGATATGATGGGCGTTGTAGGACGTCTTGGTAAGGTTCTGGGACCTAAGGGACTGATGCCTAACCCGAAGGCTGGTACAGTAACCATGGATGTTACTAAGGCCGTTAATGATATCAAAGCCGGTAAAATCGAGTACAGACTTGACAAGGCTAATATCATTCATGTTCCGATCGGAAAGGCTTCCTTCAGTGAGGAGCAGCTTCAGGAGAACTTCAATGCACTGATGGATGCTATCGTAAAGGCAAGACCTTCAGCACTGAAGGGACAGTATTTAAAGAGCATTACTCTTACATCTACCATGGGACCTGGTGTAAAGGTAAGCGTTGCAAAATTCTAATCTAACCGGATGAAGAATAATGAGAGCCGCAGATCTGTTTCTGCGGCTCTTTTTGCAGCTGTATGTGGTGGCCTGACAGATCAGCATTGAATGCAGACCGTTTTATGGTATACTCATAATATGATGGCTTCAAAGAAAAAAAGTACAGCAAAGAAAAAGAAAAAAAAGATATCTCCGATCCTGCTCTTTTTCCTGACACTGGGAGGAATCCTTCTGGTGGGGCTTTCAGGACTCCTTTTCCTGTCCTTTCAGGCAGAAAAAAGAGAAGCGCAGCAGGCATGGAACCATGATGCAGATGAAAGTGGCCGGCAGGATGATCTGGAAGGAAAGAATAACGATGAGGGGGAGTCCCTGCTTCACAGCCTGTGGGAGATGATCCCGGAGAAGCAGACAGCAGTGGCAGAAGAGGGAGAGAAAGAACCCTACGCTGATATTCTGCAGGATCCGGAGTATATGGCTGCCAACCGGATCTATGAGAAGAAGAGTGCAGAAGATGGCAGAGTGACTCTCTGCTTTGCCGGGGACATTCTTTTTGATGACGAATATGCAGTAATGGCAAAGCTGAAGGGGCGGGGCGGGGCCATAGAGAACGGGATTTCAGAAGCTCTGATCTCAGAGATGAGAGCTGCCGATATAATGATGATCAACAATGAATTCCCTTATACCAACAGGGGAACACCTACAGAGGGAAAGACTTATACTTTCCGGGCAGATACAGATACAATACATTATCTGGATGACCTTGGCGTGGATCTGGTGTCCCTTGCCAATAACCACTGCTATGATTTCGGAGAAACCGGGCTTCTTGATACCCTGGACACCCTGCAGCAGGATGGCATTCCCTATGTGGGAGCGGGCAGAAATCTGGAGGAAGCGGCGGCTCCGGTTTATTTTATCAGCGGTGGAATGAAGATCGGCTTTCTTTCTGCCACGCAGATAGAGAGACTGGATAATCCGGATACGAGGGGCGCTACGGAAGAGACAGCCGGTGTGTTCCGGTGCTGGGATCCGGCAAAGCTGCTTTCTGTTGTAGAAGAGACCAGGAAAAACTGTGATTTTCTTGTGGTTTATATCCACTGGGGCACAGAAAATGTAGCAGAAGCGGACTGGGCACAGCTTGACCAGGCACCGAAGATCGCACAGGCGGGGGCGGATCTGATCATCGGGGATCATTCGCACTGCCTGCAGGGGATCCAGTACTTCGGGGAAACACCGGTGTTCTACAGCCTTGGGAACTTCTGGTTCAATTCCAAAACACTGGATACCTGTCTGCTGAAGGTGACACTGGCAGAGAATAAGATCGAGAGCATGACCTTTGTCCCGGCTGTGCAGAGTGGCTGCTACACATCCCCTGCTGAGGGAGAGGAAGGCCAGCGGGTGATTTCTTATATGAACAGTCTGTCAAAGGGTGTTTTTATAGGAAGTGACGGAAGCATAAACCGGCAGTGATGAAACCTGCAGAACCTGAAATCTGAAAGAAACAGGCACAGCAGGAAAAGACAGGAGTGTAAAGCAAAAAACAGTTGACAGAGGCATATCCTGTATGCTATTATTGCAAAGGTCGATACGACCATGCCGAAGACAGTAGGTACCGGATGCGGTGTAAGCGAAGCGCCTACCGAGGAAATGAGTTTATTTCAAGTAGATTCTATCCTTCCGTACTTTGGAAGGATTTTTTTTACAAAGTAGAAACTCCTTTCGGCAGAAAATCTAAAAGGAGGTAAAGAAATGGCTAAGGTTGAGTTAAAACAGCCCGTTGTAGAAGAGATTTCCGCTCACATTAAAGATGCCCAGTCTGTTGTCCTTGTTGACTACCGTGGACTTACTGTAGAACAGGATACACAGCTTCGTAAGCAGCTTCGTGAGGCAGGAGTTACCTACAAGGTTTACAAGAACACCATGATGAACTTTGCGTTCAAGGGAACAGATTTCGAGGCACTTGCTCCTTATCTTGAAGGACCCAGCGCAGTTGCAATCTCCACAACAGATGCAACAGCACCTGCAAGAATTCTCTGCAAGTTTGCTAAGGAAGCTCCGAAGCTTGAGGTTAAGGGTGGTGTTGTTGAAGGTATCGCATATGATGCCAACGGAATCGGCGAGATCGCTAAGATCCCTTCAAGAGAAGAGCTGCTGTCCAAGCTGCTTGGAAGCATTCAGTCTCCTATCACAAACTTTGCTCGTGTTATGAACCAGTTAGCAGAAAAAGGTGGAGCATCCGCATGCGAAGCACCTGCTGCTGAAGCACCCGCAGAGGAGGCCGCTCCTGCTGAAGCAGAAGCACCTGCAGAAACACCTGCAGAATAATACAAGATAATCGAATATCCCACCAGGTGGGAGCCTATGAAAATGAAAATGGAGGAAAATAAAATGGCAAAGTTATCCACACAGGAAATTATTGATGCTATCAAAGAGTTAACTGTACTTGAGTTAAATGATTTAGTTAAAGCATGTGAAGAAGAGTTCGGCGTTTCTGCAGCAGCAGGCGTTGTAGTTGCAGCAGCAGCTGGTGATGGCGCTGCAGCAGCAGAAGAGAAGACAGAGTTCGACGTAGAGCTGACAGAAGTTGGCCCTAACAAGGTTAAGGTTATCAAGGTTGTTCGTGAAGCTACCGGTCTTGGACTGAAGGAAGCTAAGGATCTCGTTGATTCCGCTCCTAAGGTTCTGAAGGAAGGCGCTTCCAAGGAAGAAGCTGACGATATCAAGGCTAAGCTGGAAGCTGAAGGCGCTAAGGTTACTCTTAAGTAATTATCATACGCTGCATGAGAATGATAAGGCCTCGGTCACATCTGTGACCGGGGCTTTTCAGCATCATAGGAACATTACGGAATGATTTCCTGTGATGCTGAAAAGCTCTCCGGGCAGGATTCTTTCTTCTGACAAAAAATAGCAGTTGCAGAGAAAAAAATGATTGACTGACTTTTCATGTTGTGTTAGTATGGATAGTGCACTATTGTGGTGTGGTATGCATATTTGAAAGCGTCAAACGGCCCTTTTTCAGTGGTCTGTTTGACTGAAAGCTTCATAAATCATAAAGAACGGGGTGAATGTCAATGGAAAAGAACAGAATACGTCCTATTGCCGCAGGCAAGAACATGCGTATGAGTTACTCACGACAGGAAGAAGTTTTGGAGATGCCGAACCTGATAGAAGTCCAGAAAGACTCCTATAAATGGTTTCTGGATGAAGGCCTCAAGGAAGTTTTTGAGGATATCTCTCCCATCGAGGATTACAGTGGCCACTTAAGCCTTGAATTTGTTGACTTCGAGCTGTGCGAGGATGACGTAAAGTATTCTATCGAGAAGTGCAAGGAAAGAGATGCAACCTATGCAGCTCCCCTTAAGGTAAAGGTCCGTCTTTACAATAAGGAGAAAGAAGAGATCAGCGAGCATGAGATCTTCATGGGTGATCTCCCGATCATGACAGAGACAGGTACTTTTGTAATTAACGGTGCAGAGCGAGTTATCGTCAGTCAGCTCGTAAGATCACCTGGTATTTACTATGGTATCGGTCATGATAAGATCGGTAAGAGGCTCTTCTCTGCAACTGTAATTCCGAACAGAGGTGCATGGCTGGAATACGAAACAGATTCCAACGATATTTTCTATGTACGTGTTGACCGTACAAGAAAGGTGCCGATCACTGTTCTGATCAGAGCACTTGGTGTAGGAACCAATGACGAGATCAGAGAACTGTTTGGTGATGAACCTAAGATCGAAGCAAGCTTTTCCAAAGACGTTTCTGAAAATTATCAGGATGGTCTTTTAGAGTTATACAAAAAGATCCGTCCCGGTGAACCCTTAAGTGTTGAAAGCGCAGAAAGCCTGATCAATGCCATGTTCTTCGACCCCAGAAGATATGACCTTGCCAAGGTAGGACGCTACAAATTCAATAAGAAACTGGCATTCAGAAACAGAATCAGAAATCATATCCTGGCAGAGGATGTCGTGGATCCTTTCACCGGAGAGGTGCTTGCGCAGGCAGGAACCAAGGTTGACAGAGAACTGGCCGACAAGATCCAGAATGCAGCAGTTCCTTATGTATTTATCCAGACAGAGGAGAAGAATGTAAAGGTTCTCTCCAATATGATGGTAGATATTACAAGCTTTGTGGAATGTGATCCGAAGGAACTGGGTATCACAGAGCATGTATATTATCCTGTTCTTGCACAGATCATTGAAGAGTTCGGAGAGGATCCGGAAGCACTGGCAGATGCGATCAGGAGAAATGTGCATGAACTGATTCCCAAGCATATTACAAAGGAAGACATTCTTGCTTCCATTAACTATAATATCCATCTGGAATACGGTATTGGTAATGATGATGATATTGACCACCTCGGCAACAGACGTATCAGAGCTGTAGGTGAGCTGCTTCAGAACCAGTACAGGATCGGTCTTTCCAGAATGGAAAGAGTTGTCCGTGAAAGAATGACAACCCATGATGCTGAGGAGGTTTCCCCTCAGGTACTTATCAACATCAAGCCGGTACAGGCAGCCGTTAAGGAGTTCTTCGGATCATCCCAGCTGTCACAGTTCATGGATCAGAACAACCCTCTTGGTGAGCTGAC